>CAYXQX010000747.1:0-2061 GCA_964467485.1 uncultured Porphyromonadaceae bacterium
GATACAGATTCCCGATTCATCGCTGGTTATTGCGCGTACTGTTGATGACCCTGATTCCAAGTTTATGTATAAACCGGATTTTAATAATATAAAAAACGGTGGAGTAGGGCTTTTTGCCAGTCAATACAAACTCACCGTCTTTGGAAAAGCTTTTAAGCGTGATGAGTTGGATTCTATGTCATTAGGCTCTTTTACCAAGCATCTAAACTTCGCTGATTCCAGAGGTAATTTCCACGACGGAGAATAATTTATTTCATTCATTAATGCAAATTTTCAGACATATGCGCTCCAGGACCAATAAATGGGTGATATCAGTAAGTTTCTTAGTTCTAAGTCTTTTCATCCTTTCCTGTGAAAAAAACTATCCTCCTCATATAACCAATACTACTTTCACCAGGACACCCGGAAACTTCACCACATCCTTTGTCCTTACTGTAGAGGCTAGTGATCCAAATCTTGATCCTTTGATCTTTCTTTGGGAAGCAAGTAAAGGCAGTTTTGATAATCCAGATAAGAATGAAACAACCTGGACCGGTCCCGAATCCTCTTCCGACACAGACTATAATATCACTATTACGGTTTCTGATGGTAAGGAATCTGTTAGGGAAACAATTACCATCTCAGTGGTTGCACCAAAGTATGGTAATTTATCGGGCTTTGCATATTTTGCCAAATGTAAAATACCTATTCATGAGGCGATAATTTCCATTGCTACTAGAAAAGACACTACTGCATTTGATGGATCTTTTTTTCTTGATGGTGTTAAAGGTGGTCGTCAAACTCTAACCGGGGAAAAGAATGGTTTCAATACATCCACTATGGATATTCAGATCTTTGAAGGTGTTAATCAATCTAATATTAACATTTCCTCTAATGAGTTTACCAGCACAATGCAGGGGCAGTGTTATGGCAACATTTCTCAAACCCCAAAATCATGGCTTGAGGTAATAATTCTTAATCCTAATAATTCTGAAAGTGAATTGAAGGCTCTGTCGGATGGAGCCGGGTATTATACTTTGAATAGTGTGCCTCATGGTGCCAGAAAGATTGTTGTAAAGGATGAAGCTGGAAATATCAAAATGGAAACTCAACTTTACATTGAGAACGATATGACCTTTAATGTTCCAATCAAGGAGCCATTTGTCTTCACCGACTCACGTGATAATACTGAATACACTGCCGTTAGGATTAGGAGCCAAACATGGATGGCAGAGAACCTGGCTTACATGCCACATGTATCTCCTCCATGGGATCAAGGTGGGATATGGGCTTATGGATACTCCGGATCAGATCCAACAATAGCTGTTTCCAGTGATAATTACCAGAAGTATGGCTGTTTATACGATTTTCATACGGCTACAACAGATCATGGAAACGGAAAAGATATTTGTCCTCCAGGCTGGCATTTGCCAAAAGATGCTGAATGGAAGACCCTGGAGGTTGGTTTGGGAATGAATCCTATTGAACTCGATTCTGTTAGCTGGCGTAATTCTGCTTCTGTGGGTGTTAAACTGAAGTTTGACTCAGGTTGGGATAATGAAGGTAATGGAAGTAACTCCAGTAGCTTCTACGCTCTTCCAGCAGGTAACCGTTCATCATCAGGAGACTTTTTGGGACTGTTTGGTTTTGCCCATTTCTGGACTGCAGATGAGTCGGATGAAAATAATGGATGGCGCCGTTATTTATATCATAACCGGGATGGCGTTGGAAGGTTTACCGACCTCAAAGCATCCGGATTGGCAGTACGATGTGTTAAAGATCTTTAATAGATTTTAAACTGCTTCTTTATCCTTTGATTTTGATTTCTTGTACTCTTGAAACAACCAGGCTAAAGCCAGGAGTAATACCAATATACTACTAATCAAAGCTATCAACTGTCCCGTTTTGAGGGATTGTGGTGCAAAGGTAAACTCTATCTCATGCTGACCGGCTGGCACAACCATAGCTCGCAGCAAATAGTTAGCCCTTATATATTCAGTCGTATCTCCGTCTATTGTTGCTTCCCAACCATGAGGATACCAGATCTCAGAAAAGATTGCCAGGCGGTCTTCAGTGGAAGAG
>CAYXQX010000748.1:0-2059 GCA_964467485.1 uncultured Porphyromonadaceae bacterium
GTGAGTATGGCAGCCTGACTGTTAACGTCCCAGGAGATGTTACTGTTATCCAAGAACCATTAAATGATCCTGATGAGGATCCGGAAATCTATGAATCTGAGGGAATCTCCAGACAATCTAACTTTTCACCTATTAATCTAGTACCAATTCTTGCTGTTCCCTTGGAAGACGCTGCCCGGGTCCATTTTATGGAAACGTATGCCGACTCTCTTACTCTTGTTATACGGCACCCTGGTGATCCTGCTCAGGAAGTTAAGGATATCTATTTCCAGAGTGCGGATTTTGATAGCCTCCTAACCGATGATGCGGAGGTTGATTTCACCGATGAACTCTCGCCAGATTATGTGGATTTGGACGCAATGTTGGAATTGCTTTACGATATGATTGTAACCATCAACGATTTGAAACTTGAACTAGGAGAGTGATATACGCAATAAACGCAAAATTTTCTTTAGCGGGTAAGGATTATAAACCCTAGAACGAGGGTTAGAGAATAACCGCCCACTAGAAATGGGGCCAGAGGGATCCGGGTTGTTCTGTCAAAATTGTACTTATGTCGCCCATAGAGAAAATATATAACTGCAAAAAGAGATGCTAAAAGAATTGTAATAATCACACCCTTCCACCCCAATGAAGTACCCAGAAAAATGGCAAATTTAACATCTCCCATACCAAGCTTATCAGACCCTTTCAGGAGCATCGGAAAGATCGTAATTCCAAATCCAGTCAGGCCTCCCAGCAAAGATGACAGTCCGTTTCCTGTCAGGATTGCAATAAGTAAGCTGAGGACAATTAAAGGGACAATAATCTTGTTAGGGATAATGTGTTCTCTCCAGTCGATTATTGCGATGTAGACTAAAGGGAATAAGAAAAGAATATATACTATCCAGGGAATGATCAACAGGGCCTCACACAATTCATTTCAGTCTTGATAAGGACAAGTTTAACATAATTATGTCATCACAAACCAAAATTATCATCGATGCCTTAACACTGGTGACGCAAGCATCGATACGAAAAAATGAATTAACAGTCTTGCCGAGACGAGTGCAAATTGGCCAGAAAAGTTTGCTGCTGGATCAATCGTCTCCGTTATCAAGTGAAGACGTTCGAAGATTCTTGATATCGAAAGATGGAAGTGCGCTGCCTTTTGATGCTGATTTTGCACTATCTGCGATTCGGGGTCAAACCTCGGATGAGGATTCAATCTTAATAATCCTTCCATCCAAAGCTCTTGATTCAATCTATGAAAAGATCATTATCGCGAAAGGGATGCTTAAAGGCCAGCGAACCATCGAGGTTATCCAGGCCCCAACGTATGGAGTTGGTTTAAAGCTGTTTATAGATGCTGTAGCAGAATTTTCGAATCAAGGGCACAGTCCTGAAATCGTTAAAGTATTTGCAGATCGAGTTCTGGCTCAAATTAAGACGGGAATGCTCCTGAAAGGGAAATTACCTGAAGAATTAATTGAGTCTTACTCGGCGATCCAAAGAATTTTGGGATCTGTTTTTGGGAAATCCGCTCTCGTATCCATAACTGAACAGGGATCTCTCCAAAGGATCTTCAATGATACGCTGCTTTCATATGTTCAAGATCAAGATCAGGAAATACTTATTGAATTCTCCCCAGGTGGGGAGAAATTCATCACCCGTTTTTTGGGGAATAATCCCGGATTGAAATCACAACCGACAAAGCTGCTCTTAAAACCTGAGAAATTTTCCCGTTTACGTCAGGTAATCTTTTTTCATTTTTTGCCTTCAACAATGAAGATAAGAAAAATTGCGGACTGGGCTACACATTGGGGTCAAATTGCAAATACATAGACAAGGAAAATATATGGATGGCCAACAGGATTTTAACCCTATTCGAGTAATGCTGGCGGCAAATGACCAGCAACTAATTGATAATTTAAAGGCTCAGCTTGCTGATGCCTTCCCGATCCAATTAATTGAGGTAGTTACCAGTGGACTGGTGTGTAGAAGTTCTCTGGGTGAGATTAGACCGGATGTATTATTAATTGTGGATGATCTGGCCGATATTAATGCTCTACAGCTTTCA
>CAYXQX010000749.1:0-2058 GCA_964467485.1 uncultured Porphyromonadaceae bacterium
CAACAGAAGCCATGAACGAATAAACTCTATGGCTGTTCTTCCAATGATAAGAGCCAGCTGGGCAAGCAGAATAAGGTAAATAAAACCAATGTCCTTTGTGCTAATTCCAATATCCACAACTGCTTGAGTCAGGAAAGGAAATATCAGCATAATGACTGATCCAATGGCCATTCCCAAAAACAACTGGGTCATTAGTTTTTTATGAGGCCTCAAATACTGAAACAGGAATCTAAAACTCTTACGATTCAACTTTTCATCATCATACTCATAAAAAGCTGGAGTGGCTTCTAATAACAAACAAAGTCCCAGGTCTATTCCATCCGATTTGCCACTAAGCCAATGGCGCACGAACTCCTCCTTGGAATAGCTAATTCGTCCAATAGCAGGATCAGCTACATAAACGGTATCCTTCTTGATTTTATATACGACTACAAAATGTTTTTGCTGCCAATGTGCCACACAGGGCATGGGAACCTCATTTTTCAATTGATCCCAACTTACCCTGGCGCCAACTGTCCTCAGTCCAATAGACTCAGCTGCATCAGACATACCCATGAAACTGACACCTTGCCTGGTTATATAGGAGCGATCCCTTAGTGTTTGGATGGAATAGTTCTTACCGAAGGATTTTGCAATCATTCTAAGGCAGGCCGGTCCACAGTCCTTGGCATCAAGTTGACTGTAATAAGGGAAACTAGGCATAGACAATTGACTTAGAGGTTCCGAAGATAGGAAATATTGGTAATAAATGGGTACAAAAAAAATCTGATCAGGTCACCTGGTCAGATCTAAGACGATATAATCTCAAACATATATGTAACGATTGAGAATGATTATTACATTTTCACATCCCATCTTACTCCATCGTTATCTTTAAAAGAAATTATTTCATTTTGGAAATTATAATAAAAATGTACCGGGATATGTTGCTCATCCCTGCCCTGATAAACTTTATCAAAAGTATTGTTACATGAGTTTACTGTGCTATACTTAAAATCATATAGTTTAAAGCCACATTGAACCAACTCCTCAGACAAGTTCTTCTGGTCGGTTAATAAACGTAGAACTTCTAACCTATTACCTCCTGTACAATTATTCCTTGTAACAACCATATTATCATACTGTTCACCTGAGCAACAACTATAATAGTTTGCTTTATAACCAATATTAAAATTAACGTTCAACTCTTCAAATTCCAGATATACAACAATATATTGCCAATTGTACTGAAACAAAACCGCTGAATTGTCAGTTTCGCCATTCAATTGACAATTCTCAGAATGATTCAGGATTTCACTCAATTGATTTACTTTGGAAATTCTTCCTACTGCTTCCTCTCCAGTACTACTAATAAAAATCACAGAATCTCTCTCTAAATATGAAATCTTTGTAAGTGTGATATCAGATAATTCAATATCATCTACAACAACAATATTTTGTTCCTGAGCAAGATCCATTTCAGGAAAAAGAGCCTCACTGCAAGATGTCATTAGTAATGCCGACCCAATAATAATAATGTATCTAAGTTTCATAATCGATAGTTTTGATATGTTTAGACTTCCCAATATGCATAACAACTGCTGAATCACATTACAAGAATGCGCTCCACTCGAGTAGTCAAATTATATGCTACTAGCAATAATTCAGAAATCGCGACATTTATAATATTGTCTTATTGAATTTTACGCTTAAGTAAAAAATAATAGTATATGGAAAAAATAAATCGTAAAACCGGTGGTTCAGAGTTATTGCGGTATTTCGTTGGCGGGAAAATTAGACCTTTGCTCCTGAACGATAATGAGACCAAAAGCTTATATAAAAGGGAAAATCTGACTAGGCCATCTGGTCAGATCTATATCTTGAATAATTGATTATGGATACTATAGAATGACGTCCTCGTCTTCTCCTTCAGCAATAGTATTGTTGCTTGCGGAAGTAGTGGTTTCACCTTCTCCACCGCGAACATTAAACATCTCTTCAATTCTCAGAGTACTTACCGTCAGATTATTTAAATTTTTCATCATTTACTAATGCGCTAAACGAAGGATCTCTATCAAT
>CAYXQX010000750.1:0-2045 GCA_964467485.1 uncultured Porphyromonadaceae bacterium
GAAAGTTTGACCTCGAAAGGTTCCTGCCACTCATTATGGGTGGCAACTTTTTTACCATTGAAATAAATGATACAATTCCCCTGAATGCCTTCAAACATAAACCTCACATCTTTTCCTTTCCATTCAACAGGAATATTCATTGAATGTCGGTAGGCCACATACTTTGTTTCGTAAATCCCTCTCCAGTTTGTTCTGGGTAATGCGACAGTCTCCCAATCTTTATCATCAAAATCCACATTCATAAAATCAGTAGGAATGTCAGTTCTTACATCTGTATATCTTACCTTAAAATCTTCCTTTACAAGAAGATGATTATCGTTATTCTCACCAGGATTCCTTAAGAATAAAATGCATTTATTATCCTTAGAATGAGCATAGCCATAGGGTTCACCTTTGGCCGGATCACCTAATAAAAACCTGGTATTGTGTGACAGAACATCTGAATTCTTTTTAGCCCAATTAATGGTCCTTGCCAAATATGCCCATTCCTTATCTGTCAGCAGTTCGGGTGTCAGGTACAGTTCCCACATCATAATACCTCTGCCAAAATACATTAATACATTATGCTCCCAGTCTTCAATAGGAGTTTTCCAGTTCATACAATAATTACCCTTTATGATACCATGAGTCATGATAGCATTCGTAGGATACTGGTTCTTCTTCTCAACAAAATCAAAATACATTTGCCTGTCCTGGTAAGTTATTACCCTTTCCCTGCCTGGACCAGTGCCTATTCCTTCAAAGTCAGATCCACCAAACCAAATACAATCAGCCCCCATCAACCACCATGGACTCAGATTCATCCCCGAGGTATAATTTAGAAATATATCAGGATTAATTTCTCTCATATAGTTCATCCAAAAAAATCTTCCTTCTGTCTGGCTTTCTAAATCAGCACCGGCGGTAATACGATGTCCATGGCCCGGCGTGGCACAGCGGCCCGGATTAAAATCATGTTTTAAATAATTTACTTTTAGATCCTTTAAAATATAATCCACGCGGCTCTTAAAATCATGAGTATACTTTTTGCCTAGCAAGCAATAGGAATAATAATCATTACCCCCATAATTCTTCGGCATAATGGTGACTTCATAACCATTTTTCAATCCCCAAACTCTATCGCCTGCGGGACCGGCGCAACTGATTGGTAACCACAATCCCATCTGACAGCCTGGCAAAATGTCGACTATACCTTTTTGGAGCTCTTCAAACCCTTTTGTTGATTTAGGTTCATAAATACTTTGAAGGTTTTGCCAACCATCATCAATAACAAAACTCTCCAATTCAATTCCATATTTGGTAAATAAATCTTTACGATACCCTTTTAAGGTTGATTCATAATCTTTAAAATTGGCACCCGAACTATCAAACCATGTATTATTAACCAATATTGGTTTTGCGGCGGAACCCCTGATAGTAGGAACATATTTTTCAAGAAACCAATTTGATACCTCATTCTTTGGAGTTGCTCCCCACACCGCAATCTTTGAATTTGTGGCTTTACCCACATTCCACGCAGGCCAATGAGTGGAGGCATATTTCCCATCCTTAAAAGAATTGTTGGCCGTTGGCCACTCCAGCCCCATAAATAGATTATCAATATACACCGGTTGTCCATTGCCCTGATTAGAACAGACTGCGCTCGAAGGGAACGTCAATGACTCAACTGTTATGGCTGAAATACCAAATTCCGTATGAAGTTTAGGTTCCAACACCAACCATTTGCGACCAAAAAAATCTGAGTCCTTAAGTTCGTAGATCAACTTTATATTGAGATCAGGAATCTTTTTGGAATTTAAATTTAAGATGATCTGAGTTTTATTATCCAAAGTCTCTACTAGAGCTTTTTTTACTGCAAAATCTTTTGTAGTCAACGGATGTGAAATTCCTTCAACAATAATAATGAACTCCTCTCCTTCCATATGGTAGCTTTCTCCAGTAAATTTATTTTTTAGAGAAGTGGTTTTTACAAATCCATCTTTCCAATCAATAGCCCGGGCTATATGATCGTTCTGCAGCAAGTATTCACCTTCTTCGAGCTTCAA
>CAYXQX010000751.1:0-2035 GCA_964467485.1 uncultured Porphyromonadaceae bacterium
GGGTATATTTGTTTGCATGCCACACAATGAAGAAAATGACTAAACTGGTTAATATTATAATTTGCTCTTTCTGTTGGCTCTCTTTATAGGCGAGAGTAACAAAAAACAGGAAGATCAAAGGGAGTCCCCCGATATACAGCCAGCTTCCACTTGCAGTTTTCCCTAAGGAGCCTGAAAGAAAATAATCAAAATCATGGATAAAATAATTAGATATCGCTGGGATGATCCGTTGTGATCCTATTTGTTCTAAGTCAGCAGGTGCCTCTTTTTGAATATTGACCCAAGTATCTATCATGGGTGTAATCGTCGCTGCCGCTAGTCCTATTGATAACAGTCCAATAAAGACCAGTTGGAGAAGAATCAGTTTGATCTGTTTCCAGGATTTCTTTTTCAGGTAATTACTAAATAGTTTCAAGGGAACGATCACGAATAAACTTCCAATAAAATAGAGTAACCAATAGGAATGGCCCGATATTGCTAGTAGGCAAATTGCTATTGAAGCTAACCCTACAGGGAATCTCTTTTTTGAATTCCAAGCCCAGAATAAGAATGCGTAACAATATGGAATCCAGACTACACCATTCAATAACCCAATCCACCCACCTCTCCAAATCATAGCTAATCCCCCACTGATCATGAACAAGATGGCTGACCAGATTCGTGGGATAAAGTTAAAACCGAGTACATAGCCCAATATTAGCTGACCCACACCTGCAAAGATTAAGGAAATAAATATTGAGGCCCTTACTCCTGAGATGCCATCATAGATGATGGATGGCAATAGAGCAATTGGGTTAGGAAATTGTGAAAGCGGGTCGCCGGTGTGAGGAAATCCGGTCATCATATAAGGGTTCCATCGCGGGTATTCACCGGTTTGCTGATAAGCTTGATCTACTAAGATTGATAATGTCACACTTTCGTGGTGTTCACCAGTTGCCTGCAACATATTTGGATCGGGATTGAGCAGTGAACCTCCGTAGATCAGGGCGACAATACAGATTAAAATAAATTCAGAGAGGTAAATCACCCACTTTTTTCTTTTACTTAGAAAAATGTTCATGGCTTTTTCCCTTTACACTGAGAGGATGGTGTTTTCTTTGTTTCCACTCTCCTCATAAAAATATTTTATTTCTACAATAATAGATAATTTTTCCATTTTCTCATGAGTTCCAACGAAAATTAATTTCAGATAGAATTGATCGCAAAGAGATCAGACCCTTGATGATAGCTATCTATCATGTGAGCGAAGTATAGCATAATTAATATGATCTCAATGAGGGTGTCTGACATGCCCCCATTATTTGTACCACTCCTTATGGCATTAAAGATAGCTGTTCGGGATGGAGAAATTCAAGATAATCCAGCATCATCTGTCAAAGTACCCAGGAGATAGATTAAGGTGATGAATTTTTGGAATCAGAGCCAAGTCCTGCAGTTTTTATCACCTAAATCAAAAAGCGGACGGCGAGTTGTCAAATTGAGAGAATGGACACTGGATGTTCTGTGAGTTCAAAAAGAGCTTGTTTACGAGCAAAGAGAATCTAGGGGGGATTAGTGGAAGGAACGTGATTTGATTTTTCCATCTTCGGTTGGAACACCGATAAATCCTAGTAACCTCAGAAAGGATTTTTTATCGAGTAATTAAAGATGCCGGTATCAAGAAGATTAGATTTCATGATCTTAGACATACGGCTGCTTCTCATATGTTAAATCACAAAATTGCTGATATTGTGGTATCCAAGATCCTGGGGCATTCAAGACCGAGTACTACCATGGATATTTATGGCCATCTTGTGCCTGGAATGCAAGAGGAAGCAGCTGAGATGATGGATGAACTAACTGCTTTGCATGAAGTTGATTTTCCAATCATAGTGAAAGACAAGAAAGTTGGGGAAGGGGAAAGCAAAAGCTATTCACACCAGCGCTGTGAATACGAATTGATGAAAATAGCTTTGTTTATCTATCTGTGGGGGGGTATCTAACCGATACCCCCCGTTCTTTATGGCGCACCCGGAGGGACTCGAACCCCCAACCT
>CAYXQX010000752.1:0-2030 GCA_964467485.1 uncultured Porphyromonadaceae bacterium
GTCCAAATGAACCTATCTTTCTACCTGTACAAAGGTCTGGAAGATATTTCTTCTTTTGTGCTTCATTTCCATATGTGTTTATTGCTGACATATTCAATGATGTTTGTACAGAATATGCTATACCTACAGAAGCATCTACTTTTGAAATTTCCTCTACTGCAAGAATATATGAAAGATAGTCTCCACCAGCTCCTTCATACTCTGTTCCATATGGAAGTCCTAAAAGTCCTATTTCACCCATTTTCTTAAACTGGTCTATCGGAAACACGCATGTCAAATCCGCTTCCGCTACTTGTGGCTCCAATTCTATTTGTGCAAATTCTTTTACTGTTTGAACAACCAATTGTTGCTCTTTACTTAAATCAAAATTCATTTCTTCCTCCTGTGTGAATCATACATAATTACTTTTTCTATGTTCCTATAATAATACATTGTTAAACAATGTACAATATCGCACTTTTTAGTTATTATGTACCAAAATAGATATATAGTTACCATTTGTATACTTACTTACAAAATACATACGTCAGCTCCAGAACCCAGTCTTTTAAACGCTTATATCAGTATTTCCAAAAAAATCATATTTTTTTTGATATTTTTCAACATGAAAAAATCTGATTTTTGGCTGAAATTTTATTTTATTTTTTTAAAAATAAATAAGTAAAATTAAAATAAATTGTTATTTTTTTATCATTCATATAATTCAAATACGTTTTATATAGCTGTTGTAAGTCAAAAATTCACAGTATATGTATACAGAAAAAAAGACCTATCTCAATTAGATAAGTCTATATATATTTCGCTTAATATGTAATCAAATCACTGTTTTTTATGTCTGTGACAAACATGTATCCTGGTCCATGGGTTATTGCAAAAGGTATTTTACTCTGTCTCAATGCATTTTGTGGTGTAACTCCGCAAGCCCAGAATACAGGAAGCTCGTCCTCTTCTATTCCAACAAAATCTCCATAGTCTGGTTTTGTAATATCTTCTATTCCAATTTCGCCAGGATTTCCAATATGCACTGGTGCACCGTGAACCTGTGAAAATCTCGATGTTATCATTACAGCTTTTGTAACATCCTTTGATTTTATTGGTCTCATAGATACAACAGTATTACCACTAAAAACTCCGCTGTCTTCCAGTTTTATATTTGTATCATACATGGCAACATTGGCCTGTTTTTCCATATGTGGTATTTTTATACCTTCCTTAAGAAGCTCTGATTCAAAAGTAAAGCTACATCCTATAATGAAAGATACTAGGTCATCCCTATGGTATTTATCAACATTGTCTACATTTGACACAAGTAGGCCGTCCTTGTATATGTTGTAGTTTCCTATATCCGTATAAATATTTGAAGCTTTTGCAATTTTATCTAAGTATTTTTCACCTGGATCCGATACATAAAGAAGAGGACAGGGCTTTGGATTTCTATATGCAAAGAGCAAAAAGTCATAGGCATATTCCTTTGGCAAAATAACCAGATTTGCCTGGGCATACCCTGAAGCCACTCCTGATGTGGGCATCATGAATTCCCTGTTTCTTATAAGCTTTCTAATAGTTTCAGGTGTTGCATTCGTATAGTCCATACTAAACCTCCACAACTTTTACATTAAATGATTTATTATTGAAGCCAAGGTTGAATCTTCTAACTTCATTAATTTTATAATATCCATAGTCAAGACTGTTTTTCCATTCTTCAATGATTTTATTAACTTTACTCCATGCATCTATTGCTTCCTCTACAGTTACTGATTCAAATTCAACCATTTCCTGAGGCTTTTTCTGTGAAAGAAAAGGAAGGTCCGCCTGTATTACCTGTCCGATTTTAGTATAGCCTCCCGTAGTCTGTCTGTCTGCCATCATCACTATGGGCTGGCCGTTTCCTGGAATTTGTATAGAACCGAAATTTATACCTCCGGATATAATATCTCCATCAGTAACATGCTCCACAGCATCTCCTGAAAATCTGTAACCCATTCTGTCAGAATCATTTTGTATGGTATAGCCTGAATTAAGGAAAGTTT
>CAYXQX010000753.1:0-2025 GCA_964467485.1 uncultured Porphyromonadaceae bacterium
TGGGATAGTAGTCAATAGGAATCAATATGTTAGCTTGGTCCGACCCCAGGCCAGATGAAATACTGAGCAGCATTATGTGAAATAGCAAGAAAGATTAAATAATACATGGATGGGGAAAAAAGAAGTATTTGGAAAAATATGTTGTTAGCTTTAGCAGCTACTCCTGCGACAACATTTATCGGTCTTATTGCTATTACCCTTATTGGAGGTATAGACCAGGCAATTACTAAAATTCAGATAAGTGGAAACTGGTGGGTCATAGTCATATTTGCATATGTCTTATCATTTCTCTATTTTATTTACAAACCAAAGCTTCAAATAGGCCATGAAAGAAATAAAGTTGTAAATGCGCTTCTTTTATATTGGAAAGATCAACAAGCAAAGCGAAACTATTTAAATCCACCAGAAAAAGAAATTAAGATTGTACGAGAATGTCTTATAGAAAGAGTAAAAATATGGGCATGGTTTGACCAAGAATTGTGGAAAAAGCATTTTCCAGAAGAAAAATATTCAGAATATATGTTTGGCATGGTTGAGAATTTTATTCCATATTGGGAAAACCGAAAAAGTAAATATAATATAAAAAATACATAACGAATGTTTGCACCGGACCGCTATTCGCCGCTGCAGAGCTTAAGTTCGATGGTTTTGGCAAATTCATCATTAATTAAAAATCGGCGTAGCGGCCGGTGAAACAGGCGTTAGCCATAAAATAATTTAAGGAGAAAATCATGAAAAATTCGGTTAGCAAAAACAAGTTTCAGGCTGAGCCGAGTTCAGGTGAACATGAAAGATCAAAAAGTAAAACTTATGAGTGGGTTCCAAAATATCAAATAATAGCTGCCTTTATCCTTATCTTTCAGTGCATGTATTTCGCTAGCATTACAGAAGGTTGGAAAGGATATTTATCTAACTTTGTAGCAATTATTATTCTGTATTTTGTAGTTTCAGGAATATTCGATCGGATTGTAATGTACATTGAGTCACGCGACAAAGAACTGTTCAATCTAAGGCGTCAATTCGCAGGCTTTATTTGCGATACCGTGCGCGGCAAGGTATCTGAAGCTGATTTGAAAAGAATTGCTGTAGCAGCAAATGATATGCCTTGGAGAACTAAACAAAATGATTTATCTAAAGATGATTTCAATTTAATAAGTCGTGCTTGGTTTTTTTGGAAAGACCAGAATGGCTTTGAATGGCAGGACGAAACAAAATGCATCAACTGTGGTCAAGCACGCAGAGAACATTCAAAAGATGGTACTTGTCCAAGTTAAAAAATTGTGGTTAACCCCTCCAGTTGCACTAGGACCAGGTTTTTCGCTGGTCACTTTAAAACCAGTTTGTTACCCGGGTCGTTGGCTGTATAGATGAGACGCATATGGATTTGTGGTTGAGAACAGATGAGACAGAGGAAGCAATTTCTGCTTTGGAAATGCTTGCAGAAACTGCCCCATCTTTAATTGCAGATACTTATCGCTGGAAATGGGTAATCATTAGTGCACATAATGCGCTTCAAGGGTTCATGGTTCTTGCTTTGCGCCATGGGAATGGATTATTGGCATTGAAGGATGAGATTGCTGCGCAATGGATGAAGGCATACCGTGAAAGGGGTAAGTATCCTGTTGAAAAACTCGATAATTTTCTAAACCTTTACAAGAAAGTCAAGAGTGATCGTATGCTATGCTACGGGCATAGCAAAAAATTCAAAGCTACACCGGATCATAATAGGTCTGTAAAAAAGCTTAATGAACTGCGAAATGAATTTATCCATTTTGTTCCAAAAGGATGGAGCTTGGACCTCACAGGTTTACCAGAGATATGCATTGGTTGCTCGGAGGTCATAGAATTCCTTGGTTGGGAATCAGGAAATATTATCTTGTATGAGGAAGTTCAACAGAAACGTGCAATGTCTGCCCTCAAGGAATCAAAGAAAGTTTTAACTGACATTAAGCAAAAATATGAAGAAACAGCTAATCGGGTAGCCGGGGGTTTCTCTCCCCCAGCCCCCACACCACCCCTCATGCG
>CAYXQX010000754.1:0-2005 GCA_964467485.1 uncultured Porphyromonadaceae bacterium
TGACAAGCAAATCCTTCTGTTTCAAAAATGCCAGGAAATGGGGATGGCCAAATGGAATCTGGACCGCACCTTTTTTCCATCCCAGAGTCACCAGACTAACGGGGGATGAGGGTTTATAGGACTTTAACTCTGTGTCATAATCAGTGATCAGTCTCTGAAGGTTCTTAGCCGTCAGTTTTGCTTGCTGAACTGCTAGAGCACCTATCTTGATCTCCGGGACGTCATTGATATCACCGATTGCAAAGACATTCTTGAAGTTTTTCAGTCGCAGATCAAGATCAACAATTAGGGCGCCGCGCTCGGTCTTCTCTACCCCTGAGATCCAGTCTGTGTTGAGATCGATCCCAACAGCTGGAATGACCAGGTCAGCATTGTAATTTTTGCCTGAGCTATCCTTCCATGTGTTGTTCGCATCCCGCAATAACATTTTACCGGTCTCCACCTGAACGCCCATTTCAGCCAGGACACTTTCCGCCCTTTGGGACATTTTTTCGCTGAGCTGGTCCAGGAGCCGGTCGCCTCCTTGGATTAGAACCAGATCCTTTTCAGGCCACTTGGATTTGATCTCACCTGCCAGCTCAACACCCACAGGGCCCCCTCCAATAATCAGGATACTTTTTGCATCTGATAATTCTCTCCCATATTTATGGAAACTTGACATGCGTTCAGATATCGTCGTTTCGTTACCATTCAGGAACGGCCACTGGCCAAAACTCGATCCGGTGGCTAATACCAACCAGTCATAAGGGATACTGGTCCCATTCTCCAAAGTGACAGCCTGTTCATCAAAACCTGACGCCCGACCTTGAACGATGTTCACGTCCGGCAGCAGGTCTACAAGTGGTTTTCGGATCTCCTGGGCAAAACCTTTCGGATCGGTTAACCCCCGCAGCTGGGCAAAGGGTACTTCAAAATATTCCTTTGGTTCTACAAGTGTGATAGATGCTGGTTGTTTCCCTTTGCTTAATTCCTTTGCTAATGTCGTTCCTGCAACTCCACCACCGATAATCAATACTTTTTGTCCACTCATAATTAATGCTCCCTTAAATATATTTTTCATATCATCCTGGTAGTCTGACAATTTTATCAATATGTCTAACTTCAATCAAAATCATTGACACCTATAATAGTTGTACTATAAATAATGTTATAAAATAGTTAGTTCTTATAGGTTCTTGAAGAAGCTGTAATTTATATGGGAGTTGATTTTGAAAAATTTTATTCAAGAAGATGCAATGCATTTAGATTTCCCGATCAAAGATATAAAAAAAGACTTTGAATGGTGGTATTTCGATGCAGCACTAGATAATGGTGATCATCTGGTTGTTATGTATTCAGTAAATGACACAAGGCTTAAACCAAGAAGACCATCTGTACGGACTAATATTTATGAGGCCAACGGGAATGAAATATGGGAAATGAAAGAATATCTAGAAACAGAAATATCTTTATCCTATGATCAATGTGATGCGACTTTTGGTAAAGAATATTGTATAGATAGAGGTGGTTATTATGAATTTTATACGAATATTAATGGAAATGGTGCAAAGTTAAAGCTTTTCCCTGAAAACCCTCATTGGTCAATGTCGGCAGGAAAAAATCTCATGGGTTGGACGGTTGCGGTTCCAAAAGGAAGAGTGGAGGGCGTAATTATAAAGAATGGTATAGAAACTCAAGTAAAAGGCACGGGTTATCACGATCATAATTGGGGATCAAAACCTATGTCTGCAATGTTTAAAAATTGGTATTGGGGAAAAATACATACTGAAGATGTCTCTATTGATTATGCGATTATGATCCCGAAGATTGGAAAAAAACCTTTTACATCGATTCTGGTAACGGATAAGAGTGGAGTGATTTTCGAACCTAAATTTTCATCATCATTATTTAAAGTAAAAACGATATTGAATAATATTTCTAAAGAACCAGAAATGGGCTTTGATTTTGCCAATGAAATTATACTGAAAATCAAAGATAAAAACATAAAAATGCACTTAAAGATCGA
>CAYXQX010000755.1:0-2002 GCA_964467485.1 uncultured Porphyromonadaceae bacterium
GACGGGTACAGCAAGCCAGACGATATACATTATTCCAGTAGAACGATTCTCCCTTTGGATCAGGAAAACTCACATAACTTTCCGGATAGTATTCATGCCACCAATCCTGATGTTCCTGTCTCCATTTCCTCAGTTTAGTTCGGATCTTTTCCTGGGAATTTTTAATTATCCTGATGGCATCCTTATCCGAAGTTTTCTGTGGATAGGAATTTTGTATAGAAATCAGGATTCTACCTTTTTTTTCACCCTCTCTTGTTTCCTTCCAAGCTGTTGCATATGATCCACTTGCATTTAAATCCTGTAATCCCACAGAAACATCACCATGTTTTTCTACTATATGATCGGGGTTTTCAACTTTATTATACGGTGAATAGGCTTTTCCATAACTCTCGGGGCTCCCTCCTCTGGATGTCCTGGCCTCAAAGGGATGCCATTGCCAGTCGGATAATTCCTCATCACCGGAAGCTGCAATATCAGTATAAATTACATCATCAAATCTGTGAATAAAGTGATCTATTTTAAAGCTACCGAGGCTGGTATTGATAGTCCCTTTTAATTCAGCATTATAGATATCCTGTCTTAAATCACAATCGGTAATTTCTCCTTTAACTTTTAGGGTAAAATATCCGATCTGATAACGGGGACGACTGTAGGCCGACCAACCATAGGTATGATCATTATGATCGTGAACATCAGACCTGAATACCTGCATTCTGATTTCATTATTTTCTATCCAGAACATAGACCCGATAAGACCATTACCGAAATGTGGGGCTTCAGTCATATCCTTTGGCACAACTGTCCAAAGCATATCATGAGCGCTCATCATCTCTTCCCAGTCAACATCAGGATAATATGAAAAATCCTGGTTGCAACTATCCAATAGCATAACAGACCCAGGAAGGACAGACAATCCTATAGCTACACCTCCTGATTTTTTTATAAAACTCCGTCTACCGATTGGCTTCTTCATACCATAAAAATAGGATTTCAAATCAGGAATACTAAGCACATTATATACATAAAAGTCCTCGATTTTCGAGTTGCGGGTTGCGGGTTGCGGGTTATCGGAATTATACTTCCAGATCTACTAATCTACTGATCTACTATTCTACCAGTTAAAGATCCGAATATTCCGTAGGATGCAAATTGATCTTATCAATATGCGAAACAGTATTGGCATATTGAGGATCACTCTTAAGTTTGTTCCATTCATCAGAATTAACAAAAGTTTCCCAGTGCTTCTTCTGTGACTCAGCATTATCAAAAGTGATCATATACATCAGGTTAGGCATTACTGGCCCCGAGATTACTTCACAAAAAAACAGTGGTTGGAAGCCCAAATCGACAAAGAGTTTTGACTCCCCTCCTTCATTGAACATTTCCACCTTTTTCTCATAATATTTCTCAGTAGCTCCCTGATATGATCTTAGCTCATATACTCTCTCCGATGCAGGAATATTATGTTTAGGACTACCATGTTCCGGAAAAGATTTAAAAGATCTCAATATAATACTCTCAATCCTTTGGTAAGGTGTGTCATCATGGGCAGCATTAATATAATCATCACCAATCTTTTTGAATCTTTTATCCTGATGTAAAACACTATTGAGTTTCTCAAATTCATCAATAGATTTAAAGGGAATAAAAACGTAGATAAGTTTTCCTTTCATTTTTTCATCTTCAATCGGCTTGAAAACCCCAACATCATCTATCCCAGCCCGGTGAAGAGCAGGTATATAAGCATCCTTAAGAAACTTATCCATCCGAAGTTCTTGCTGCTCATTCTCAATTGAGTAAATTTTGAGCTGATAAAAATCCCTATCCCCGGCCTGACAAGCTACGCTTAAGAATAGGATGGCGAAGACCAGAATGCTCGCAATTTTTTGAATTTTCATAATAACGGACTCTCTAAGGGTTAAACTGACTAAAGTAATAAAAAGTTCCCGGAGTAACGGAGTAACGGAGTAACGGAGTAACGGAGTAACGGAGTAACGGAGTA
>CAYXQX010000756.1:0-1996 GCA_964467485.1 uncultured Porphyromonadaceae bacterium
TCTAAATACTACTACTAAACGATTCTCTGACTGGATTGAGCTATACAATTCAAGCGACAAAGAAATTGATTTGGCAGGATATCTGCTTTCAGATAATCAGGATGACCCGGCAAAGTGGACTTTCCCTCCTAACTCCAGTATCCCCGCCAATGGTTTCCTTCTTGTTTTTGCAGATAATATGGATGAAGGATTGCATACAAGTTTTGCTTTATCAAAAGATGGTGAGGAAGTTGTATTGCATGATGCAGATGGAAATCTTCAAGACATTATTGAGTACCCTGAACAAAAGTCTGATATCAGCTATGGTAGAAACCAGGAGAATATAGGACAATGGCTATATTTTGGTGATCCAAGTCCCGGAAAAGAGAACTCTGAATTCGGGTCTATTCGTCCAATTTCAACTATTACTCCAGAATTAGTACCTGAGGCTGGATTTTATGATAACTCTATTTCTGCAGCCCTTGTTACTAACCCTACGGATTTAATATCCATCTATTATACAACAGATGGTAGTACCCCAACAAGACAGTCCCCAATTTTATCCGGAGAAATTGAAATCTCCGAAACAACTATACTGAAAGCAAGAGCTTACGAAAATGAAAAACTCCCTGGTTTGGTCACCACAAAAACATATTTCATCAATGTGGAGAAAACTCTTCCTGTTTTTTCTATGTCAATGAACCCCTATTACCTCTGGGATGATGAAGTGGGGATATATGTAGATGGCTCTTCTTTCGATGGCTCCAGAATTTCAAGAAATTCGTGCCAGCCCGACTGGGAAAGACCAATGCATATTGAATTCTTTGAAGAAAACGGAGAGCTTATCTTTAGCGAGGACGCAGGTGTTCAGGTGAAGGGACGTATGAATTGTGAGTTTCCAAAGAAACCACTAGGAGTTTATTTTAGATCGAAGTACGGAGAGAGCGATATCAGCTACCCATTCTTCAGAGACAAGGCTGTGACAATGTTCTCCAGCTTTATCTTAAGACCCGGAGGTGCTGACGGGATGGGAAACCGGTATAATGGAACCATGATCAGAGATGGGCTGTTGGGAAATATGCTGGCCGGACAAATGGATATTGATTATGAAGGATTCCGTCCGGCAATCTTATTCATAAATGGAGAATATTGGGGCATTCATAATATCAGGGAAAGAAATAAGTCTGATTACCTGGCTGGCAATCATGGCGTTGACCCCGATAACCTGGATATCCTGGAGAACCCTTCCAATGGGGGAATCATTGAGGGTGATGATCTTAAGTACATGGAATTGCTAAACTTTGCCGGATCAAGTGATGTAAGAAATGACCCTAACCTTACTTCCATTTCTCAATTAATTGATGTTCAGGAATTCCTGAACTATCAGATTGCTGAGATCTTTGTTAACAACGAAGACTGGGCCCATAACAATATCCTTTGCTGGCGTCCGAGAACAGCTGAGGGAGTTTTCAGATGGATATTCTTCGATATCGAAGGTGGCTTTGGTCTTTATAGTGAAGATGATTACAAAAACAATCTATTTAACTATAATGAGGACAATTTTCTAAAACACAAATACTTATTTGACAGATTGCTTACTAACCCAAGACTAAAATCAGATTTCATACAGGGATTTGCGGCACATCTTAACTCAACCTTTATTCCTGATAGAGTGATAACTATGATCCATGACATGAGTTCTGAGATTGAGGCCGAAATGGAAGAAGATGTAGTCAGATGGGATGGACATCAGACCAACGGAGGAGCAGAATGCTCTCCAATAAATTCAATGGAGCAATGGAGATCTCATCTCGCCATTCTGGAAAACTTCGCAATGCTCCGTCCTGATATTATACGGCAACAACTCTCTGAGGAATTCGGATTATCTGGAAGCATCAAACTTGATTTACTTTCGGAGGATGGATCCATAACAGTAAACGGTGTCGCAAATGCCAAATCAGGTCAGTACTTTGCAGGAATCCCGCTTCGCTTATCAGCAGAGCCTGATCCTGGTTAT
>CAYXQX010000757.1:0-1990 GCA_964467485.1 uncultured Porphyromonadaceae bacterium
CTAAAAAATAATCACGGAACAGAAATAGTCATTACTAATTTAAGGAATCAATGGAGAGATTCTGATGCAAAAAAACTATTTGAAGAGTTATCTTTATTGGTTTCACCATTCAGGACTAAAAGTGACTTTAATATAAATTTGATCACTGATATCGAAACAGAATATAAAGGAGAAATTAAAGTAAAAGAGCATCTAGAACCTGAAGTAAGCATACAGGTGATATATGAAGGAGTAGATGATGAAATTACTTATACTTTGAAGGACAAGTACAAGTTTAGTCAAGAAGAAGAAAATCGAATCTCTTGGACTCAGCTAACTCAAAAAAATAATATTGACGGGAAGAAATATTTAAAGGATATAAAAAATATCTCAGTAAGCAAAGAAAGTCCTTCTTGCGGCCCCGTTATGATTGATCTAATGTTTTATCCTATAGAAGGAGCATTTGTTGAAGGTACAGAATTCACATTAAAAAAATTAAGAGAATATCTCAGCTACAATGGTGGTATAAAAATATATAGAGATGATATTAGCTTGAAACCCTATGGTTTTACAGGATGTGAAGGTGAAGATTGGTTGGACTTAGGTGAAAGACAGGGCCGTGATCCTGCTGGTATTGGAAGAGAAGGATGGAAAGTAAAAAATAATCAGATGATGGGGGCTGTATACATCCAAAGAGATGACAATCCCAACCTTGATGATAGTGCTGCAAGAGAGGGATTGGTTCATAACGAAGCTTATCATGACTTAAGAGCTTTGACCCTTTGCTGTATTAGGCTACTTGAATTACATAGATTTAATATCAAAAAGAAGCTTCACAAAAAAGATGAGAAAAAAAGAAAATCTAATAGAGCATTATTAGAAGAATATAAAAAAGAATTGGACAACTTAAAAAGCGAACTCAAAGAATTAAAAGCAATAGCAATACAAAATAAGCATGATTACGTTTTGTCAGCATCAGAACAAGTTCAAATAGTTGTAGATAAAACAAAAGAAACTGAAGAAGCGATTGAAGATATTCTTAATAAGAATAGAACCCTTAGTGGTTTAGCAACCCTTGGTATTTCTTCCGCAGTGTTTGGACACGAAACTAGAATATCTGTTGATAAACTCAACATAGTAATTGGCAATATTCTTTTATTAATTCAATCAAAACAATTTGATTTGAAGAGAACAATAACTCGTATTGAAGAAGCACAAAAATATGCCAATCAAGTTCATGAATGGGGCTCATTTGCTTTATCAAGGATTAAAAGAGATAAGAGAAGAAAACATAAAATAAATATAGAAAAAATAATTGATAACATAATTAAGGATATTAAACCCATTTTTGAAGCTAGGGAAATAAAAATAGAACCAATAATGACAGAGGTAATTGCTAAAACATTTCCCATGGATATTGAAACCATAGTATTGAATTTAATGACAAACTCATATTCTGCTTGTTTAGCTAATCCTACAGGAAGAATTGTACAAGTTGAACTTAAAGAGACACAAAGAGATGGTCATAACGGTTTTTCAATATGTGTTGCAGATAGTGGGCATGGTGTAGATGAGAAATTACGGGAAATAATTTGGGAAGCTCTATTTACAACAAAAACAGGAGAACAAGGAAAGGAGACAGGTACCGGATTAGGATTAACAATTGTTAAATCACTTGTAGAGGATTTGAAAGGTGATTGTTATGTAGAAAACGACCCAACATTGAAAGGCGCAAGATTCAGCATCTGGTTACCAAGTACATAGGAGGAATAATGATTGGTATTATTGATGACAGAAAGAAAATTAGATTAATGATAAAAGAAAGAATCGAGTTAACATTGGAATCTATTGAAGTTAAACTGCCTGTTGTAGATACTCCTCCTTTTCAACATAAAGAAAAATGTGTAGATTGGATAAATAAAAATGGAATAACGATTCTTCTCGTTGATGAAAAACTGAAAGAACAGAGTGAAGTTGGAGAGATATCAGTGAAATACAATGGCCATGAATT
>CAYXQX010000758.1:0-1989 GCA_964467485.1 uncultured Porphyromonadaceae bacterium
AGAGCCCTGCCGTTTAAGAAGCCTGTAATCTCAATAACCTTATCCGGTGTTCCTCTGAACCGAACATATCTGATTTGTTCTTTTGGATCAAGCTCAATTTTCATAGTGTGCTTTGCTAATATCCTGATCTCACGCCATTCAGAAAGATCTTCTGAAATCTCCAAAAATGCAGCTTCCCCGGATTTCCATGGCTGTAAGCTATGCTCACTCCCAATTTCAACTACTAATTCATCCATTGAAATTGCTTTTCCGAAATCTAATCTTAATGAACCACCATTTAAAAGGTCAGGGGTTCTTCTTCTGCGACTAACATAAAAAGATGTTTCAGGGTCACCATCAAACATATAATGGTCCCAGAGGCCTCGTTCAGCAAGCAGAGGCTGCTCGAGGAAAGCTTCTCTCGCCTCTTTTACCTGGGGTATCTTAGTTTCTCCTGAACGGTCTAATTCTCTTATTTCAAGGGCATTATTGTCCGTTGAAAATATTGTTGCTTCGTATAAAGCCTCTGCATCCTTAGGGATATCACAAGGAACAAGATCAGCTATCTTCCTGTGATACTGATCCATCAATGGCTCACCCGGAAATTCAATTTTCAATGTTTTACCACGTATTAAGCTTTTTACTTTGGTCCCATTCAAATCTGTATCTGAAAAATCCCTACCTCCTTTATCAAGTTTTATAATATGTTTTGTCCCTGGCAGCCCCTCAAGCATTATTCTAAGCGGTTTGCCGGGCACATCCTGAATAATCTCATAATCACAGCCGGAGATTCCTATTCCTGCTTCATTTTCAGGACACACCAAAACAAGGGCTGCACGATAAGGGTCAACTTCCACTTTTACCGATTCCCCTTTATTGTATGTTCCAAGAATTCGCTCAACAGGATGTAATAATCTTACTTCGTATTTAATATTCTCGTCTAAGCCAATCTCCTCACCAATTGTAATTTCCACTTCTGATTGTTTCCAACTAAGGTTTCTGAGTGTAAGAAGCCTCGTTCGGGAATCACCTCTTGACACAGCTTTCTCACCATACTTCTCTTCTGGTAAAACCATGCCATTCACCATTATGGAACCATACTGGCGAGCGATATTGAAGATTCTGGCAAGCTTCGGGTATTCATCATCTCTTAAAAACCAGGGATTGCCATAAATCTGGGGTGATAAAATGAGTGATCTGTTAAAAGCCTGAAGGATGAGATCATCTTCCCAATAATCAAGACAAGAAGAGATACAAACTCCATGATCCTCTGTAAGTCGCATTAAATCAGGAACCAAATCGCGTGAAATAGCTCCTCCCCTATGATGTGGAACATTCATTTTCCAGTTACCCATGTGAACATCTATGTAGGTCTCTGCTCCACCCCAAAGGAAGGTTGTTGCATGCTTTTTAGCTTCCTCGCTTAGGTTTAACCTGTGATTCAGGAATATGAGGTCAGGACTATACTTTCTGCATTCATTCATCATCCTGATAAAAGCATCCTGCTTCTCATCCCTTAACTGTCCAACCACAGCATCAAGTTTCAATAACCTGAACTCATAATCGCGACATAAACTCACAATCATATCTATTCTGGCCTGTTCTTCTTCAGGTGTATCACCAAATCCATCCGGACCGCCCCATGTTCCCAATCGTGTCCCCATCTCTTTAGCTTTCTTATAGATAGGATCAAATCCATTAGGAAACTGCGCTTTAAACTCTTCAGACTCCATACTCCCATACCACCTGGCTTTATCGATCGCACCGGCACTCACTACATAGATATCCAGTACCATGCCATATTCGTCGTGCAGATATTTAAAGAAATCCAGGTTGGCTAAGGTCTGAGACTCCGTGCTTCCTTCATTTGTGTTATTTATCCATGAAAAATACTGTGATAGAGATGGTGTGTTTTCATCTGCGCCCGGGTAAATTGCTTCCTGTGCTTTAACTGGCAAACAGAGAACTGCCATAAATAATATCAATACTAAGCTCCTCATAATTTCATCT
>CAYXQX010000759.1:0-1979 GCA_964467485.1 uncultured Porphyromonadaceae bacterium
CCCCTGATAAATATGAGTACGTAAGTTTAAAAGGCTTTATTGTTACTCCCTTTAGTAAGGCTTTATTCACAAAAATTACATCTGAGGTTGGTCAGTATTATGATGGGACCATATTCTCAGTTAAGATGGAACCAACATGGGTTATATCGAAGCATATGGAGCTGGGTGCTATTTATAGTTTTGACAGACTCAATTTCAGGAAAAGAGACCAGGCTATGACAAACCATATTGTTGGTATTAAGTCTGTTTTTATGATCGATACACGCTTATCTATGAATGCTCATATCCAGTACAACACAGCGGTACATGGTATAATAACAAATTTTAGGATTAGGTATAATCCAAAAGAGGGGAATGATTTCTACATTGTATTGAATGACGACCGTAATAATCATCTGACCCGTGAGCTTCCATACCTGCCGGTTTACAATTCAAGATCAATATTGTTGAAATACAACTATACTTTCAATCTTTAGGAATCTTTGCAAAACCTGCAAATGAAATATTATATTCCTTTTGGATAAACATTACAGTATTTCTTAATCAGAACAGAAAATTCAATCCAATGTAAGTCCCTCTGTTGCCATCGCGGGGATCATCCGCCCAACCATAGTCCATAGTTATTACAAAATTGTCATTTATAACGAAATGGGCGCCACCTCCATAGCTGATATGGGGTTTTTCTCTATCTCCTAAGGCGAGCCAGGCTGTTCCCTCAGGATCTGTAACTTCAGGAAGTTTGTATTTTCCTGTCACCATCCCGCCGTCTGCAAATCCTGCAAGTGCCACATAAAAGTTCTGATTAAGAATGATAGCTCTGAACACTTTCCATCTTAATTCGGCATTTCCGTAAATGAAATCTTCTCCAACAAGTCTGTTTCTTAAAAGCCCCCTGATAGTTGTAGATCCTCCCAGTCCGCTTAGAGTGACCTGGGGAGCTGAGTTGAAGACTAATGGAAGCATGTGAAATGGCATCTCACCAAATAGTTTGGCCTGATATGAAATCCTGTAGACAAGATTGACTTTTTTTGGTACAAGGGTAAGGTATTGTCTGTGGGTAAAGGCAAAACGAGTATAGCTGTAACCATCACTAAGGAATCCCGGTGTAAACATTAATTGCATTTCAGTCCATAATCCGGTCATTGGATTTGATTCGTTATCGCGGGTATCATATTTTGCTCCTATTTTGAAAATTGATGTATATCCTCCATTAATCTGATCCTGTGGAATAATCCCCCACTTCATATAATTTCCATAAAGACCGCCTCCAACGGAAGGCAGATAATCAGCTATATTTTTCCCTTTATTAATATTATCGATATCAACAGTATCAAGTTTATTATTCAGATACTCAAAACCACCAAACCACTTCAGATTCTCTCCTTTTAGCTTTCCAATAAACTCGAGTCTTAATTTGATCATGGCACGCTCCATGCGGTAAAATACCGAAGAGCTGTATAAAGGGTCATCTTTAGTGGTTAATCCAGCATTGTAGTAAGCGTTGTAGCCATTGAAACCATAGAAGTTAAGAGTTTTCTCTGTAAGGTAACTTGTTTCAGCCATCATGCGAATACCGGGAATAAGAGTTTTTGTGTCATAAATAAGTTGATTTGCTCCTGATCCCTTAGAGCTTCTGGTCAATCTTAGATTAATGCTTTGGTCAAATTTGGGATAAGAACTCCCGTCACCGTAATCAAAAAGTTTCAAATATCCACCATATTTTACACCAGTGTTTGAGTCGTATCCAAGTGCCGGGAAAAAACCAAAGGACCAACCATCTTTTATCTTTTCTTTCTCCCGCTTTTGCCCAAAGGAGATATTAATTGTGAGGAATAGGATTACACAGATTAAGATTGATTTCTTTTTCATTATGGCAACATGGTTTTTATTGGCGCACAATTTAATAATATTATCCGAAAATTAATTAATCAAACAGATCATGGGCATGGTCGATGAATCTTATGGGTTATATTCCTGAT
>CAYXQX010000760.1:0-1979 GCA_964467485.1 uncultured Porphyromonadaceae bacterium
ACGCTCTCCCCCCTTGCGCTTATAATTTAATCCGCAATTTGGGGACGTGGCGGAATTGGCAGACGCGCATGGCTTAGGACCATGTGCCTCACGGCATGCGGGTTCAAGTCCCGCCGTCCCCATTTTTAACAAGCAGGACCTGATAGCTTTGTTAAAGTTCTCAGGTCTCAAATTTATAGAAGAGAAGGAAAACTATCTTGAAAATTGAAACAACTCCCCGTGAAGATCACCAAGTCACTATGACCGTTGAAATAGAGCAGGACAAAATGGAAGGTGCAAAGCGGCGTGCAGCACGACAACTTGCGAAGCGCGGCAAGGTTGCTGGATTCCGTCCGGGAAAAGCTCCCTATGATGTTATCCGCCGCCAATATGGAGATGAAGCCATCATCGAAGGCGCAGTAGATATCTTGATTGATGAGATTTATCCAAAAGCATTAGAGGAAGCCAACCTGGAACCTGGTGCACAAGGTTCGCTGGAGAAAATGGAAAGTCTTGAGCCACCAAAATTTATCTTCACGATTCCACTTCGTCCAGAAATAGACTTGGGAGATTATCACAAGATTCGGATGGCGTATAAATATAAAAAGCCAGGCAAAACAGAAATTGACGCCAAGCTGGAAGAACTACAGAAAATGTACGCTACCACTGCTGAAGTTGAGCGCCCTATTGAAGTAGGCGATTATATTAAGGCAGATGTCGTAGGTAAAAAAGTTGGCGTAGAAGGTGATGATGCAATTGTTTATGAAAAAACAGATGCTCCTATTTTTGTCACTGCTGAAAAACGAGAAAACGAAGAGCCCTTTGTCGGCTTCTCTAAAAAGCTGATCGGTATGAGTGTTGGCGAATCAAAGAATGCTTCCAAGAAATTCTCCAAAGATCACGATGATGAAAACTTGCGTGAAGCAAGCGTTAAATATAAAGTGACAATCAATGTTGTCCACGGGACCAAATTTCCAGAGTTAGATGATGATTTTGCAAAAACCCTTAATGCAGGCGACACGATGGCTGAGTTGCGCGAAATTATTGAGAAAGACCTTGAAAGAGAAAGTCTTTCGGAATATGACGATGAGTATTTCACC
This sequence comes from uncultured Porphyromonadaceae bacterium, assembly GCA_964467485.1. Taxonomy (GTDB): domain Bacteria; phylum Bacteroidota; class Bacteroidia; order Bacteroidales; family UBA12481; genus JAUVKA01. The sequence continues at coordinate 1,080 of CAYXQX010000760.1, forward strand.
GCGTTAGTTGACAAGATCAAAGAGGGCGCGACGATCAAATATCCGCCGCAAGTCTTGGATCGAGAAATTGAAATGGTGGTCGAAGATATGAGCAAACGCTTATCCCAACAAGGGATGGAGTTTGAAGCCTATCTCAAGATGCAAGAGACCACGCTAGAGAAATTCACTGTAGAAGAAGCCCGTCCCGTTTCTGAAAAACGTCTGGAGCGCGGTATGATCTTCGATGAAATCGCCCAATTGGAAAAACTTGAAATCAATCAAGGCGATTTAGAAACGGAGTTCAATCAGACGATGATGAACTTATCTTCGCAAGGCTATGATTTCAATAAAGTGAAGGGTGGAAATCGTGCGCAGAAAGAAATTGCTAATAATGTTGCTCAGCAATCTGCAACACAATTGATTACACGGATGACTCTTGATCGGGTGAAAGATATTGCAACAGGTGATTTTGCTAAGGCTGAAAAAGCCGCGGCAAAAGAGGCTGAAAAGGCGGCAAAAGAAGGTGAAGTTGCAAAGGATGCGGATGCTATAAAAATTGCAAAAAAGCCAAAAGAAACCGAGATTTCAGAGGAAGCAAAAGAAGAATCTGGCGAATAGTCAATTTTTTACTCATAGGCGGGGCGCGTTTCATTTGTAGCGCGTCCCGTTTTTATACAAGAAGGAGATAATTATGTCCCCAATCAATCCCCAATCCGTAGTGCCGATGGTCGTCGAATCTAGTGGACGCGGCGAGCGTGCCTACGATATTTATTCTTTGCTACTTAAAGAACGCATTATCTTCTTGGGTACGCAAATCAACGATCAAGTTGCGAATACGATTATTGCGCAGCTTCTTTATCTCAGCAACCAGGACCCTGAGAAAGAAATCAAGATGTATATCAATTCACCTGGTGGCGTCAT
>CAYXQX010000761.1:0-1958 GCA_964467485.1 uncultured Porphyromonadaceae bacterium
TTGACGCCGGAAGGGCAAGATTTTTCATTTCGAGGAGATTTTGATCCTGGTTATACAAATAGACAGTTGTGCTATCACTATAAAAAACTTGTTTGCATTCCTCGGTGAGTGTTTTTATGATTTCTGGCAGATCCATACCGCGGTTGATTGCAGCGTTAATCGAATTAATCAGTGCTAACTCCTCTGTGCGTTGATAGATTTCCGCCTGTGCATGTAACCGCTTGGTGATGTCGCGTACAATGCTTATCCAGGCTTCTTGTCCTTCGTATTCGATCTGCGCGGAATTAATTTCAACCTGAATAGTTTTTCCTTCTTTAGTAACGTGAGTATAGGAATGAGGTGTGCCGTCCTTATCCTCACTAATATTCTGGTTGACTTTCTTATGCTCTTCAGTAAGATGAAGCTGTTGGGGAGTCATGGTGCGCAGTTCTTCGAGGGTATATCCGTAGATATCCAGCGTAGACTGGTTGCAATCCAAGAAGAAGGAGGTCTCTTTGTCAAAAATAAAGATGGGATCTGCAATTTGACTAAAGAGATTGCGGTATTTGATTTCGCTTTCCCGCAGCATCTCCTCTGATTGCTTGCGCTCGGTGACATTGTCAAAGACTGCAACGATTTCCCCCGTAGGCAACCTGTACACATAGTTCTCATACCAGCCTATAAGATTGTTATCCTGGTAATGGCTTTCCGGGAATCGCTCCGGGACGCCGGTTTCCCAAACCCTTTTCAAAACATCGAAAAACCCAAACTCCTTAATGGTTGGGCGAGCCTCGAGGATACTCTTGCCGATGATATCCTCCCTGAGGTCCCCATCCATCTTCTCTCCTGCTTTATTGAAATCCTGGAAGACAAAATCATTCCCATTGTCACTGGCTGAATAAATAGCCACCCCGCTGCTGATATTGTTGAACAATTCTCTGTACCGTATTTCACTATCACGCAGAGCCGCCTCTGCCTGATAGCGTTCAGTAATATTCACCCCGCAAGTAGTCACCCCACTAATTTGATCATTGGAATCATATAAAGGATCAGCAGTAATAGTATATGTTTTTGCGCCCTCTAATAATTCAAAGGTAATATCCTTTTGCTGACTTTTTTCTGTGTCAATCACTTGCTGTTTTAATTTCATCAGCTGCATTGTCCCTTCGTTTACATCAAGCTCATCGTCCCTCTTGCCAACCGATTCTTTTGGATTAAAATCTGGATGGGGGTTAAATAACCAGGTATAACGCAAATCAAGATCGGTTTGTCCGTATATTATTTCTGAATTTTGGATAGCCGTCAAAAAGCGTATTTCACTCGCCCGTAATTCTTCCTCCGCCTGCTTTTGCTCAGTGATATTTTGGTATATGCAATGGGTCCGTTCAAATTCGCCATCGTTGTTTGTGTGTACTTTTCCATTGAAACGTACAAAAATTTCTTCATTATTTTTTCTGATCAACCTGAATACAACATTATTAATCTCCCCTTTTTCCTTAAATTCAATAAACTTCGAATCAAAAACCCCTTTTAAGTCTTTTGGGAGTATAGTTTTGAAATTTTTCCCGATGATCTCTTCCCGTTCATATCCAAGTTCTTCAAGCCACCGGTCATTAACTTCTAGAAATCGACCCTTTAAATCTAATGATTGATATGGAAGGAGTAGCTGATTATAGAAATGGGGGAAATGAATCCCGCGCGAAGCTTCATCCAATTGTGATCTTAGTTGGGAGATATTTTCGATAAGTTGTTTTTTGGTTTTTTGCTTGTCATTCATTGGGCACCTCTTCGGGATCCAATCTGACTAAGTATTACCTTTCACCTGCACTCCACGTCAACATATAATTATCTTCATTTACGTCCAACTGGTGAAGAATTTTGGGGGTACTTTCAATATTGTAGTATTTTTCGTCACCACCTAATGATGTCTTGGTTCAGCGTGAAATGGAAAAAAGACCATTGATAAATAGACACTCCTC
>CAYXQX010000762.1:0-1954 GCA_964467485.1 uncultured Porphyromonadaceae bacterium
AAAATTACTGGATCATTTCCGGGGATATGTAGTTAAGAAAGATCTGGTTCAATCCATCAAGGTAGGGGCGAACGTCCCTGTCTTTGTTCTGGAGTATTTAATTGCTAATTCATGCTCCACTGATGATGAGGAAAAAATCCGCTTGGGTATGGAAAATGTTAAGAAAATCCTTGCTGAACATTATGTGAATCCGGAAGAAAGCTCCTTAGTTCACTCAATGATCCGAGAGAAGGGGCGATATAAGATCATTGATAAAATATCCGTCAGTCTTGATTCTAAAAAAGATATGTATTGGGCTTCGCTATTGAACAGCAATATAAAAAACGGGAATATCAGCGACAGCCTGGTTCAGCAACATGAAAAGATGTTATTAGGTGGTATTTGGGCGATTATTGATATGGAGTATGACCCTGATATTATCATTGGGCAAAACATTTACCCTTTTGTGATCACGGATATAAAACCGATTCAGCTTTCCTCATTTGACAATCAACGGATCATCGACAAGAGAAAAGAATTCACAAAAGAAGAATGGCTGGATGTTATCCTGCGCAGTTGTGGATTTGAACCTGATGCAGAAGGCATCACCGATCGGGTAAAGATGCTGCTTCTCTCTCGGCTGATACCCATGGTGGAGTCCAATTTTAATATGGTTGAATTGGGTCCGCGATCCACCGGAAAGTCTTTTGTATATAAAGAACTTACGCCCTACGCAGTGTTAATCTCAGGCGGGCAGGGAACTGTTGCAAAATTATTTGTCCATGGATCCACTGGGAAAATTGGTGCCGTTGGTCAATGGGACGCGATTTGTTTTGATGAAGCAACTGACAAACTATTTAAGGATCGAGACGCCGTTCCCTTAATGAAAGATTTTATGGAGTCAGGATCATTCTCGCGGGCAGGTGCTGGAGGGGAAATTGCTGGCGTGGCGTCAGTAATTTTTAATGGCAATATCAACCAGCCAGTTGAGACTGTATTAAAAACCTCCAATTTATTCAGCCCGCTTTCCGATGAGGTCAATACGGATACAGCATTTTTGGATCGAATCCATTTTTATCTCCCAGGTTGGGAAGTTATCAAGTTTGCACCCAAACACTTTACAGCCAGTTTCGGTTTCAGCACCGATTATTTTTCAGAAGTATTAAAATCCTTCCGGCGAGTTAATTATACGGATGCCCTGGAACAATATTTCTCCCTGGGTTCCCACCTTAAACAGAGGGATACCAAGCCTGTGAAGAAAACGGTTTCCGGTCTGATCAAAATAATGCACCCGGATGGGCAATATACCAAAGAAGATGTCCGCCAATATTTAGAAATTGCTTTGGAAATGCGCCGGAGAGTGAAAGAACAGCTGAAGCGAATAGGTGGCATGGAATTCTGGGATACCAATTTTTCCTATATTGATAAAGAAACCCAGGAAGAGTATTTTGTAGGTTTGCCCGAAGAGAGAGGGTCGAATCTAATTGAAAACACACCCTTAGCTCCAGGAGTTTGTTATACGAGCACCAGCGATGGAGAGAACGTGGCTTTGGTAAGAATAGAATCGGTGGTATCTCCCGGTTCTGGAAAATTGAATATCACTGGAATTAATAACGTATCTGTCAAAGAGAATATAAAAAATACTTATCAATATATCAAAGCCAATGAAAAAACTATTCTCAGCGATAAACATTCCCTAAAAAACTTCGACATAACTATTCAAGTAAGTAATTTATTGGGATCAAGCATATCATCGGGCATCGGTTCTGCAGTATATATTGCCATTGTATCGGCCCTGTACAAGAAGAATCTTAAAGCTGGATTGGCAGTACTCGGGAATATCTCCGTCGGCGGGGCGATTGAACGTGTGATCAACTTCCCAGATAAGGTTACGATGCTGTCCGAAAACGGAGCTAGGGTAGTTATAGTTCCCATGGACAATCTGAACGAATTAACAAATATTCCTCCATCTGTT
>CAYXQX010000763.1:0-1934 GCA_964467485.1 uncultured Porphyromonadaceae bacterium
CGAGGGTGTTATTAGTGGACTTCCACAATTTATTGGAACTGAGTTATTTGATTTCCTCATACATAATAAAATATCAGGTGCATATTATAAAGTATCATATCCTATTGTTGCAAAACTAGACCCTTGCAATGAATCCCCACAATTATTTAGTAACTATCTAATATCTGCTGAAGTGAGTAAAAGGTATTATGCCCTTTTGAATTGCTACAACAAGTCAGATTCTAAATTGTCATTTACGTTAATTGAAAGTCCTGCTTGGTTGCAGGTGAATTATAGGGGATACTTGATTGGAACCCCAGAACAGGAGGGAAATTATCTAATTAGTGTGAGAGTGGAAAATGAAATGGGATATTCAATGGTCGAGAATTTATCACTTACTGTAATTGAGCCAAATGATATAATTCTTAGTATTTTTAAAGAGACAGTAGATACATTTGATAATCAATTATGCATAAACGGTTTTGTGAAATCTGAGGGAGGCATCCCTTCTGGCATGACTTTCACCTGGGGCGATGGTAGCTATACCAAGGGTTTTTTTCCCCAAACACATTTATATGGTGGGCCAGGACTTCATAGAGTAGTTGTCTCCGTTGAAGATGGAGATGGTAATAAAAAGGAAAGAGGTTTTACTCATTCCATACCTGGATATTTTAATTCTCCTCCCCAACAGGTAAAATCCCTTTCTGATATCGAAACAGAATTAGACAATAATATTCTTAACCTTCAAATAAATTTCGCTGAATTATTTTTTGATCCAGATGGTGACTCATTATCAATTCAAGCTTCTTCTATGAATGATAGTGTCGCATCAGTTTATACTACTTCGAATGGATTATCGATCACATTACACCGAAAAGGTAGCATAGAGATTATTATTGAAGCTGATGATGGAAATTGTGGTGTCTGCCAATCCACTTTCAACTTGGGAGTAGTCAACACAAGTCATGTAAATTACTTTTACACTGAAGCTAACAGTGTCATCAAAGTATTCCCCAATCCTTCTACAGAATCGGCCACCATTGAATTTGAACTGTCAACCGGGAGCTTAGTTAACTTGTACATATACGATTTGTCCGGCAGAATTGTAAAAAAACTGATTGATCAAGAATATTTAATTCCAGGATTACATCGAGCAATTTGGTATGGACAATATGGAAAGAGGAATACTTGTCCTCCAGGCACATATTTCGTCAAATTGGTAGCAAATAAAAACCAGGCTAGCAAAAAGTTCGTTATAGTAAATAAACCATCGTAACATATCCGATCATAGTTATTCTGCACCGTTACAACAGAAGCGCACCATCATCCCAATATTTTTGATGACAGTTCTTTAAATGATGTCAGAATCCTCAATTATTACACCCTTGGTAATCTAACTATAAAACTCCATTCTAAGGATTATTGTTATTTGTTTTCCTATTGAACATTATTTAAGTCAATCTGGTGGTATAATTTCCCCTATATATATATTATAGATAATAGTAGAAATCTATAATATAATTTGGTAATTCATGATGTATTATATAATTTAGTAAATGTTATCTATATTATAATACACAAGAAGTTATGGGAAAGCAACGAAAACCTTATGTTTTGACTCCTGAAGACTATTTTAGCCGGGAGGAACGCAAACAAATAATGAAGTATTGCCAGGAACGTTCCGAATTGGATTTGCTTCATGGCCGTCAGACCTGGCCCATACGTTATCTGCTGGTTGATTTAGCAATGTTTTCAGGACTTAGGGTAGCTGAGATTACCGCCCTCAAGGTTGGGGATCTGTATTTACAAGGCAATGATCCATGTCTTATTGTTCGGCATGGTAAAGGTGGTAAGAAAAGAACGGTTTATATTGACAAGGATCTACGGGGTCATTTGAAGAGTTTTATTGATTTGAAAAAGAAGTCTCTGAATCAATCTGCCGATCCGGAAGCACC
>CAYXQX010000764.1:0-1590 GCA_964467485.1 uncultured Porphyromonadaceae bacterium
TTTATATCTTGATTATTATGCCTTGTTATCAACAATATTTACGAACAGAGCCTATATCTATTGATTATGCTCATCTTTTTCAGTGGTATCATTAATTATATCATCAACATCATCGCCACCTGCATCAATTAATGCATTGGCTACTCCTTCTATAATACCCACAGAAGAGTAAGTCGCACCTGACACGACTTCCACATTTGCAGTCTGATTAGCAATTATATTAGATACTATTGTACTATATGCTCTGTTAAACCACTTGGCATCATCATTTGTTTTGGTGACATATACATCAATTATCTGTTGATTTTCAACATTTATCTCAACTGTCATTGCACCCCTGAATCCTTCACCTGTTCCTTCATATATTCCATCAGCTATTCCCTGTGCATCTCCATATTCAACATAAACATCACCAATTATTTCTTTTTCTGTGTCTGATAAGATTCCATCCATTGTTACAGTCTCTTTTTCTGACATAGTTTCATTTACTGACACTCCTTCTTCTATTACTTCTGATACCACTACAAAATTATCACTATCTGATTCATTGATCCTCAAAGTTGAATTCAAATTACTAAATACTATGAATAGTAATGCCGCCGACGCAATTATCCATTTCCCCCTATCCTGCATTTTCTTGAGGGGTACAGGTCCAATTTTCAATGTATTTTCCACAGGACAAGCTATTACACATTCCATACAGTTTATACATTGCAATGATCTAACTTCATCATGAGATGCTACATCAACATTCATGGGACAGACTTTATTACATTTACCACAGCTTACACATGTTTCTTCATTTCTCAAGATTGTAATAGGCCTAGCTGCACTCATCTATCCAAATTTCGCACCTTCTATACAAACATAATTACAAAATGGTCTGTCATAAAAAATCGAAATCATTAGAAATACAAAAATTACTATCCAGCCAGTAGCCGCTACAGCTCTTCCTCCAAGAAAATTAGTAAGGTTTGCACGAGGATCCAGACTTAAAATACTAAATATCAAATCCGTACTTATCAGAATCGATACTAGCAATAAAACATACCGAAAAAACACAAGAACTTTCTTGAGTTTTTTCGGTATGGGATATTTATTGATGCCAAATCTTTTACCAACCTTTCCCATGATTTCCTGCAATGTGCCAAAGGGACAAATCCATCCACAAAAGACAGGTCCAATAACAAAAATTGCTCCTATTAAAATTGTATTGCTAAGAGGATAATCTGTAAAAAACCCTATTGCAGTTAATAATATTCCCAATAACTGTGAAGCATTTCTAATATATCTTATTATTTTAGTTTTCTGTAATAAATTATTCATATTTCATTCCTTCCAAAATTCATACTATAAAATTCTATATCTTTATAATATAATTCCAACCTTAAAATAGTCTTTAAATAAATTGTTTTCCAAAAATATAAAAAGAATCCGTATCAAACGAATTCTTCTTCAGGTTTTTCCAACTGTTCATGTATATCCAACATATCAATATTTTTAATCCTGTTGTTTGCTTTCCACTACAGTTTTAATGTCATTGAGATCTTCCAACAAAGCCTTTTCAGTTGATTTCTTCATCATGCCACT
>CAYXQX010000764.1:1600-1934 GCA_964467485.1 uncultured Porphyromonadaceae bacterium
TCGGGTTCCCATAATGGTCGCAATTCCATGATCCTTCATCATGCCACTAAATATAATGTTCATGATTTTTGCTCCAAAAGAAACCGATTCCGATTCAAAGGTCATACTAAGATTGCAGGAATTATCCTTTTCTTTAATTTTCATAGTTGTAAGATAAACTGCTCCATGACTTTCAGCCCTAGTTTTGTAGTAGCTATTTGTTTCTTCATGAGTAATCCACATGTCTTCAGTGGCTTCCTTACCAAACATTATCCTGGTTTCCCTCCACTTCAAGCCTATTAAACCCTCTGATGATTCCTTTAGAATTTCAACTTTCTGTATACCGTTTATATTT
>CAYXQX010000765.1:0-1927 GCA_964467485.1 uncultured Porphyromonadaceae bacterium
ATTGTTTTACATCAGATTATAGCCGACTAGGTATTGAGCCGTTATCCGCCAGGTCGCAGGATCGTATCCTGTAGGACACATGGAAAAATCTAAGAACATTCTCTCTCCATACCTGATGAGCTTATTTATTTGTAGATAATGATCTAAGTCCTTCGAAGTTGTTATATAATGAAAATATCAATTTCCCATCGCAGCTCAATACAGCTTCCACCTTCTTCATTGTAACCACATAAGTAGGAGGTTTTAATATGATATCCAAAGATCCTTTTGTTGGACTAGAGCCTGCCGTTTTGTGGAATCATTTCGCGGAAATTGTCACTATCCCCAGGCCAGGAGGACAGGAGGCAGCAGTTATAGAATGGCTGGTCAATTGGGCGGACGAGCATGATTTTTCACATCGCCTTGACAGCGCCGGAAATATCTGTATCTATGTACCTGCATCTCAGGGATTGTCTGATTCGCCAACGGTAGCGCTTCAAGGACACCTTGATATGGTTTGTATTGCTGCCGAAAACAGCACCAGTGACCCTGGTGCCGGAAGGATAGAAATCATTCGAGATGGGGATTGGATTATAGCGCCTGAATCAACGCTGGGCGCTGATAATGGGATTGGGATAACTGCGGCAATGGCTCTTGCTGAGGATGAAAAATTGCCCCATGGGCCCCTTGAACTCCTCTTCACTGTTGAGGAAGAATCTACATTTAAAGGAGCAATCGAGCTGGATCCCGACCTTATCAAAGCAGAGGTGATGTTAAACCTTGACGCAGAGGGGGGAGAATTGATCATCGGAGATGCTGGCGCAATCCCATCCCTCATACGCTGGCCAGTTCCCACTAAACCAATACCGGAGGATTGGACTGTATTTAATATTTCTCTTTCAGGTCTCTGTGGTGGGCATTCTGGTGTCGATATTGAAAAGAATCGCCTGAATGGAATCAAAGGTATTGTCTGGCTTATTCAGAAGATTAAAGAAAACATTCCTACCTGCCTTTGTGAACTCTCAGGTGGTGATGCCAAGAATGCCATACCCATACACGGGCAAGCAACCATCGCAATCCCACCAACAGAGATCCATCACTTGGAAAAGATTTATAAATCTGTAACCGAGAGTCTGACCAGTCGATTTTCTCTTACTGATCCTGACCTTACTTTATCAAAGATAATAGTCGACGATAAGGCAATCAGCTGCTGGAGTGATGATCGATGTAATCGGCTAATCGATTTGCTTTCCACTATCCCTTCCGGCGTGATTGCAATGGAACAAACATCACCCCATCTTGTAGAAACCTCGAACAACCTGGGTGTTCTCGAAGTAATGGATAATGCTTTGGAGATTGTTTGCTTAACTAGGTCCTCTGTTTGGGATGCTCAAGAGCAAGTTGCAGCGTCCATCGAATCCGCTTCGCGTTTGGCTGGCGCTGAATTTATACCCCCCCAAAAAAATCCGAAACCCCCTTGGCACATCCCTAATGACTCCGCCCTTTTGTCCATCGCCCAGACCGTGTATCGCGATTTGTTACAGAAGGAGCCTCCCTTGGCTACAGTACATGGAGGCCTCGAATGTGGAACCATCCAAGAGCACCTTCCAGCGTTGGACGTCATCTCTCTGGGTCCTGTCATCCAAAATGCTCATAAACCAGGCGAGCGAGTCAGTATATCCTCCGTGGCAGAATTTTATGAACTTCTATCAGAAATTATCAAGAGGTTATCAAGCTAATGACATGCCCCATTATTTGTCACATGAAATCATCTGGTTTCTTCGTTTTATAATAGTTAATATATTTTAAGTTCTTGGTCTTGTTATTAAAATTATTCAAAACATAGCCACCCTGGAATAAAGCCGTTATCCGCCACCGTAGGGCAGGTTCGATTCCTGCCGGGCCCACAGTTGTAGCTGAAGGATACTTGTGTTAGACACAGGTGTCC
>CAYXQX010000766.1:0-1906 GCA_964467485.1 uncultured Porphyromonadaceae bacterium
AGGATCAGCAAAAAGCAATGTTTCAATGTATTCAGTCACTTCATCAGGAACCAATGCTATCTTAGTTTCCAATATTCTACAGGAGTTCTCAATTTCGGGGAATTCATTAGTCAAAGATTCTCCCAATGGTCCCTCAGAAATAGCCCAGGTAACATCTGTTTCAAAAGGGATGTGCTGTACTACCCTGTAAATATTCTTATGATTCTCAAAATTACGGTCGAAGCTCATATGGAAACCAGTCCAACTAAGAATCATAATTGTGGCTGCCATCCCAATGGCCAATCCAATGATATTCAGAATACTGAAGAAGCGATATTTAATAAGGTTCCTGATGCTTGAAAGAAGGTAATGCTTGAACATTTGTCGTCGGTTTTAGTAGTTTTCACCACTAAAACGTATTGTTCATAGAAACATTACAAGCCTTCCCATTCTCTATAAAACTCATCCAGATATTCCAGCATAAAAGCATGGCGCTTTGCTGCTATTCGCCTTCCGGTATCCGTATTCATTAGATCCTTAAGCAATAATAATTTCTCATAAAAATGATTGATAGTAGGCGCTTTAGCGTTTTTATACTCATCCTTGTTCATATTGAGATTGGGCTTAATATCAGGATCATATATTTCCCGATTTTTAAAACCTCCATAACTAAAAGCCCTGCCTATACCAATGGCACCGATAGCATCTAACCTGTCGGCATCCTGAATGACATTCAATTCCGGTGAACTAAACTCCTGCCCATCTAAGCCTTTTCGAAAAGATATATTTTCAATTATCCTGATGACATGCTCGATGACTGACTCTTCTACTTCCAGGGATTTCAAAAACCCGAAGGCTTTTGCAGGCCCAATAGTTTCATCCCCTCCATTAAATTTAGCATCAGAGATATCATGTAAAAGGGCACCGAGTTCTACTATAAACAGATCGACACTCTCTTCCCTGGCAATTGTTTTTGATAACTGCCAAACACGATAAATATGCCACCAGTCATGACCACCTTCAGCATCGATCAATGTTTTCTTTACGAATTCTTCTGTTTTACTGATAATTTTTTCTCTATCCATTTGTGCAACGAATATTTTCCATAATTAAGATAATCTAATTTAGGACCGGGTTTCCTTCAGTGTGTTCAAGGAAGACATTGATCTAACACTATCTTTCAAACCTGTAATAAAGTCTGAATCCAAATGAGAAGTTAAATCCAAAGAATAATCCTTCAACTTCATTATAATCAACAGCAACCTCTCTGGGATCATCATAAGGTACAAGATTTATTATGTCTGAAAATGTATTATTTCTGAACCTGAATCCGATACCAGTGTATACATTTAGCCCTAGCTTTTCCCCCGGATTAATGAAAATTCCATATTTAATATGTGATCCAATTTTTTGTCTTTTAAAATCAGCTTTATCAAAATTGAAGTATCCCATGTCATTTTTATCAACATGATCATGCTGATAAGCATCTGTTTGATGAATATAAAATACTTCTGTTGAAATATATTGCAGATATTTGTGGCTGGGATCAATAATATAGTAAAGCTCTGGACGAATCTCCCACAATCTATAATCCTCTTCAACAGCTCCTCCGAAAGAAGTCAAATATGTAGTTGTAAATAACGAACTTGACCAGGACAATTTCCTTGAGCCATAGCCCAAATCTACACCAAGCTTCCATTTTGGGCTTAAATTTTGAATATAGCCAACTCTATATCTGGGATTAAATGGATCTAGTGAAGAGAATATGCTGAAAGTAGCAAATGAGCTTTCATTCAAAGGCTTAGTACTTATTGAGCTATTCGTTTGGGCATATAAAAATGAAGAACTAATAAATAATAAAATCAGGAAGCTTCTTTGAAATAGGATTTTCCGTATCATAAATTAATATTTTAAATTGTCCATCAAA
>CAYXQX010000767.1:0-1903 GCA_964467485.1 uncultured Porphyromonadaceae bacterium
CCGTTAAAATACCGCAATATTTATGACCAACAACACCTCCATTAATCCGTAAGACCATTGATCCATTTTTGCTTGGGACAATGTAGGCCTGAGTGATTCTTGACCTAAAAATGTCAAAAACTTTGTTATCAATCAGGTTGATTGCTTTTGTTTGAATCCCTTTGTCACCGCCAGTTACAAATAAATGATCACCAATAATTGTGCTTGTCATTAAAAAAGCCTTATTGTTTAATGCTGCAACATCCTGGATAAAATCAACATTAGAGGATGCAGCGTTTTTCCCCAAATCAATTCCTCTAAACGGTATCACCTGATTATCTTTGTTGAGTACATAAAGACTATCCTTCGGATAAGGTGTTATCACTAATCTATGTTTGAAAAAACCTAAACTTGCAAATGAATAATACCGAGGATCTTTTAAAATATTTGACAAATCTATAGATTTCTTTACTATAAAATTATTGTCAAGTAGTACTAATCTAATCGCATTGGTCTCAGGAAATATAAACTGAATCGCATAATACCCTTCTGTCGACATTTTAACCATCCTTAAACATTTGCTGTCAAGTTCTTTATGACAGAGTAATTTACCATTGATATCGAAAGTTAAAATATTTTTACCTTGATCAACTAGTATAATTTCTTCACGGCTATTCAGGAACAATTGTGTTACAAATGAATATTCTTGTGGTCCACGTCCATATTGGTTAAAACTACTGAGGTATTTGCCTTGTCGGTTAAAAACTATTAAACTCTTATTAACTTTATTATATACAACTATATGATTACTTGATATTTTTAAAATGCATTTATTAAATGCTGGAAGAAGAGATTTTTTAGTAGTCTCAAGATGAATAAAGGAAATAGTATCAACTAATGTTTCAGCACGGATTATTGGGTATTCTTTGGATAGAATTACCTCGATTCCATTTTCTGATGTTTGATTGCAACCAGTCAATAAAAAGGAAAGAATCAATATCAACACATATGGCTGGTAATTCAAACTTTTATTTAACAAAGATTGCAGCTGGTCCATCTACTTTAATATTTAAATTTGAATTAGAGAGAATAAAGTTTTCAGTTTTATAAGAAATTTCCATTGAAATTCTACCATCCTCAGAGATCCTTAAAGGAAATATTGAAATTCCTGATTTATCTGTAAGGGTTCGGAGACCCTTGATAGTGGAACTTGTATTTGTTTCTAAGTCAATAAATGAGCAGTATTCTTCCCTATCTGAAATGAATGCCAGTACTAATGTTGAATTAATAAGACCCATTCCTTTAATATGTGTCTTGCCAGAGAACTTATTCATTCGATATTTCTCGAAGATACTTGTGTCTAACAATTCATCATATGTTATAAGGTTTGGTAACTCAAGAATAATAGAATCAATAATCTTAAGGTTATTATCCATCACATATAGAGTGCTGTTGGCAACATTATACCAATACAGCTTTTTTTGATATTTAAATATTGTCTCATAATCATAATTATTTACACAGGCTTGTCTCTTAAAAGACTTTTTAATTTCTGTGCTAATAACCCTTCCATTATAGTCCAATTTGATGAAACATGGATACTCCTTATTCTTTTCTTTTGATGCTCCAAGGATAATAGCATTCTCAGAGCTTAATCGTAGACTTGTGTAAATCTCAACACCTGTGGAATACTTCTGTAACTTTTCATTCTTAGGTTCATAAGTAAAAATGTCTCCATCCGAAAAAATGATAATAAGAGGTCCTTGTTCATTGAGTTTATGTACCATTTTGGGCGAGGCACTTATACCAGGTAAATCGAATCTGAATTTCTCTTGATTTTCTGAAATGGAGAATGCGACAAAGGTATATTTACGGGAACCGGAGCTGCCATATATTTGACCAGTGCTACTTCTAAATGATGAGA
>CAYXQX010000768.1:0-1903 GCA_964467485.1 uncultured Porphyromonadaceae bacterium
CAAAAGATTATAAATGGCTTTCAATGTATGGTTCGCATAATCGTGTTGATCATTGTTACTTCGCAGGCAAAAACCATAGCGGTACGACTCTGGTCGTTTGGTTCGACCGTCAATCTTCCCCCCCGGCGCATTATCATCAAATCGATCATAATTATTTTGGATACCGTCCTCCACTGGGGTACAATGGCGGTGAGACCATTCGTATTGGTACCAGTACATATTCCATGAATAATTCACGAACCGTGGTTGAGTATAACTATTTTGAGCGCTGTAATGGTGAGGTGGAGATCATCTCCAACAAAAGTTGTGAAAATATTTATCAACATAATACGTTTTATGAATGTGAAGGCGCTTTAGTACTGAGGCATGGTAATCGAAATATCGTACGCGGGAATTTCTTTTTTGGAAATAAGAAAGATATGACAGGCGGCGTCCGCATTATTGGTGAGGATCAGACAGTCATCAATAATTATTTTGAGGGATTATACTGCGAGGATTGGTATGCTGCACTGCCCATTATGGATGGCGTTCCCAATTCACCTTTAAATCGTTATTTTCAGGTTCAACGTGCGCTTATTGCTTTTAATACATTTGTAGATTGCAGGCAAAGTTTGCTATTTGGATTAGCATCTTCTGTTGGTGATTGTATATTGCCACCTCTCGATTGTGTGATTGCGAATAACCTGGTCAAATCCGGGGATACATTGATTCACAAATTTAGTGAACCCATCAATTTAACCTGGGAAGGCAATTTAATGGAAGGCGATTTAGGCATCACTCAGCCACCAGGTATTACTCTGACAAATTTAAATCTATTTTTTAGTATTGATAGCCTTTGGAGAATTGATGAGACCAGTCCAGCTTTTAACAGTGCAGTTGGAAGCTATCCTGACATTCTGGTAGATATGGATGGCCAACCGCGGGATGCATTGAAGGATGTCGGATCTGATGAAGTTTCAACCGTGCTGGTTCAGATACAACCGCTTACGGCTGATGATGTTGGCCCAACTTGGTTGAAATCTGTCGATTCGTTTTATATCGTAGCTGTTTCGGTTGAAGGCACCGGAAATGTTGTTATGGATCCTACGGGCGGATTGTACCCTGCTGGAACATGGGTTCGTCTGACAGCAGTTCCGGGATTTGAATCCACTTTCGAGTATTGGACTGGTGATTTAACCGGTAATAACAATCCTGACAGTATCCTAGTGAATAACCACATGACGATCACAGCACATTTTAACGATCCAGCCTATTATGATATTTCATCCTGGATCACAGGTTCAGGTCATATTGAATTGTCTCCTTCGGATGGGCCATACAAAGAAGGATCACAAGTGATTGTTACTGCAGTACCTGATCCGGGTTGGGGATTTGTAAGTTGGGGTAGTAGCTTGTCGGGTTCAAAAAATCCGGATACATTGATTATGGATAGCAATAAATCGCTTACAGCATTGTTTCAAGAGAATACAGGGATTACTCGTATTGGTGTTGATGAGCCATTGAATAATAGATTATATCCTAATTATCCGAATCCGTTTAATGCATATACTACTATTTTCTTCTCCTTGAGAGAAACGGGGTGGACAAGCCTTACTCTTTACAATACATTAGGACAGAAAAAGGATGTGATATTCGAAAGCCTATTGGATGCAGGGCATCATGAATTGAAGCTAAATGCTTCACATTTATCTTCTGGTATCTATTATGTTTACTTGAAATCTAATAATTATCATGAAAAACTTAAAATGATTTTATTAAAATAAAATAAAAGGAAAATGCTATGAAACATTTGAACTTAGTGGTATTGTGCATCCTTATTGTGTTCATTGGATGTTCTTTAGCTCAAAATATAAAATCATCAGCTAAAATGGGGGATGAGATTTTCCAGCCAGATTTTATTAAG
>CAYXQX010000769.1:0-1902 GCA_964467485.1 uncultured Porphyromonadaceae bacterium
AGAATTCTCGTTTCACATATTGTAAGCAAGCTGAGGATTAGGCAGGTTAGTACTATGTTTGCGTCAATATTTCTTATTCTGATTTTTTTCCCATCAGAAGGTAAAACTCAGTCATCTGCCAAGGTTGATACTACTCATAGGTTGAGGACTACGATCCTGGCTGGCAGTGCCTTTTATGCAGGAACGATAGCTTATTCCTATTATTTATGGTACAAAGATACTCCCAACAGCAGTTTTCACTGGTATAATGACAATTCGTCCTGGCTCCAGCTTGATAAGTGTGGTCATGCAACATCATCCTACACCTTCAGTGAATATTCTTATAACGTTCTACGCTGGGCTGGGTTGGACAATAGCAAAGCTTCAATTTATGGAGCATTTATTGGGTTTGGTAGTTTGACTACAATTGAAATATTTGATGGTTTTCATTCACAATGGGGCGCCTCATGGGGAGATCTTATTGCAGACGCTGCTGGCCCTTTACTATTTAGTTCACAACAGATAGCCTGGAACGAACAAAGAATAAGATTGAAATTCTCCTACCTGCCATCTGATAAATATGCTCCTCTTAATCCAAGCATATTAGGAGATAACCATTTAAAAAGAATTACCAGCGATTACAATAGTCAAACTCATTGGTTAAGTGTAAATGTCGCTTCTTTTCTACCAAAGCCACCAAGTAAATTTCCCAAATGGTTAAATATTGCATTTGGATATGGTGGTCAGGGCTTAGCAGTTTCACCTCGATTTGATGATTCTGGAAATATTTTGCCCGACTTTATTAGAACCAGAGAATATTCTTTATCCCTGGATATTGATTTACAAAGAATACCCACTAACTCGAAACTATTAAAAGGACTTTTTAAGGTAGTCAGTTTTATAAAGATTCCGTTTCCAAGAATAGGGTATTGCAGCGTGGATAAATTTGGCTTGTACTGGATATAATAGAACTATTCCCCTTCAAATATGACACATTTGAGTTATTGCATACAGATCAGCTAATATCTAGTTTTAGTTGATGGTGTGCAGAGCTATGGTGTCAGTCAGGCTGAGGCAGCATTCCTTACAGGTGATCCTGACCAGGTATTTGAACTCTTATCTGAGGACTCCAAGAGTGCTTTTGGAGAGCAACTGCAAAATGTTGAGCCAAGTGTTCTGATTGCTCTTGGTGAGGCTCTGAAGGTTCGGGAGCACACTGTTAAATCCAGCACTTATACTGAATTTGAGTTCTCCGAAGCGGGAGTTACATACTCCATAGCATTGACCCTGGTTGATGAAAATAGCTGGAAATTAGTTAGATTTTAAAAATCAGGAGACATGAAAAAAACAGCATATTTTATCGGAGGGATAGTCCTTTATATAGGAATGGCACTTGTGTTTTCAAGTTATGGAAACGTACTGGCACATAGAAATATTAATAAAGGAATTATTGAGAAATTCAAAACCCGTTTTTTGGGATCAACTAATTCCGGGGAATTTAAAAACTACAGTTTTCTGCTTGATAGTAGCGTTGGGTATGAGGGTGAAATGATTACGAAGGGAGGCTATTTGTATGTTACTGAAGGAACAAAATCTCTTTCAGCAGAAGAGTGGATTGTTGAAGGTGGATTTAGTGCAGATGAACCTGAGTTACAGACTAGCCTAAGGCACTTTTATGATCCAACTGAAGATACTACTGAGAGATATTTGAAAGATCATCTTGTTAGTATTATGATAGAAACTAGCCCAACTTTTAATCCCAGAATTGATCACATTTACTGGGCTACCAGGGAGCTTGAACACACTTACAATTGGACTATGGGTAAGGCGAAGCTGAAGAAAGCACTGGAAACAAGCAACACTAAAGATCGAAACAAGCTTATGGCCTTTGCTTGGCGCTCACTTGGAGAAACCTTGCACATG
>CAYXQX010000770.1:0-1886 GCA_964467485.1 uncultured Porphyromonadaceae bacterium
CATCAGTTTAGTCGTTCAGAGCTCTATTTTGGCGACTTTGATGGAAATGTCTGGATATTACCTTACACAATGAAGAATGATTTTGAAGAACCTCACAGATGATGCCATCCATTTAAGGGAAGAAGGACAAATTATAATTGCAAAAATGATAAATGAAAGCTTGAACTAATTTTTATTGTATTGACAATGTTCATGCAAATTCAATCTTCAATTGATCCATTCTAAAAAAAATAATAACAGATAAAAAATGAAACAAACTAGAAATTTCTTTTTATTAGCTTTTTGCCTGATTGTAGCAGTTTCATGTTGTAAGCCAAAAGGAGAACAAAACACGCACCGTTTGATAATCAATTCTGATGGGGATCGTCCTAAAACTTGCTCTACTGTAGCAGATATTAATGCCTATGTTGATGCATATTCCAATACACAAGCTAGCACTTTTATGATATGTAGTGGAAGTGATTACTTTAATTATCGTTCAAAATATGGTGGAATATTTGGCAATGAACAGAATTTCCTGAATTGGGAAAAAGAAGGGACTGACATGATTGGAGCCTGTTTGCAGCGGGCAAAAGATAATGGAATGGAAGCCTTTATTTCTTATCGTATGAATGACCTACATTTTGCTGATACGACATTAAAAAATCCGGTAAATGCTACAAGTACTTTTTGGAGAGAACACCCGGAATATTGGGTGAATGAAAAAGTAGGATGGCATAGCAGGGGCGCCTTCGATTTTGCCCATAAAGAGGTTAGAGAGCGTAAATTGAATATTATTATTGAACAACTGGAAAAGTATGAATTGCTTGACGGTTACGACCTCGATTTTATGCGGTTTATAGTTTATTTCAAAAGCGCAGAAGGTGAAAAAAACGCCCCGCTTATGACCGGTTTAGTAAAAGATGTAAAAGCAAAGCTTGATGAATTATCAAAAAAACGTGGAAAGAAAATCCTTTTGTCGGCACGCGTGCCAACCGATCTTGATTTTTGTATGAAGAAGGGTCTTGATGTAAAGGAATGGATTCGTTTGGGATTGTTAGACTTTGTGACAATTAGTATTCATTATACTGGAAATCCTGCTTTGCCTGTCGCCAAATTCATAAAAGACCTGGATGAACCGTCCATTCCGGTATATGCAGGAATTGAACAAGGAGGATACAGTCCCATAGAAACTTATTCCCACGGGATGTTCCGTGGCATGGCTTCCCATAATTTAGCACAAGGCAGCGATGGTAATTACCTGTTTAATTATTTTCTTCATGAGTACATATCAAAATATAATAAGCAGTTGCATCTGGAAGATGGCGGCTATTCATGCCGGGTAATTATGCCAGAGTTGTTGCACGAATTAGGGTCGTTGGAAACCTTAAGGAAACGCAATAAAATATATTGCATGGATAATGGCACCTCGGCTTTCTATGGCTTTAACCCAAAAACACCGCTTCCATTGGAGCTGTCTCCCGACAATAATTCATTGGTAACACTATTTATTGGCGACGACCCGAAAAAGGATATTCCTGAAGAGGTGGTTTTATTCATTCGTACCGATAATCCTACACAGTTAAAGATAAAAGTAAATGGAGAACCGGTTGAAGTACAAAAACCAGAATATGTGAAATTATACAACCGTGGAACCAACCTGAACGACGAGCAGAAAGTATATGCATGGATCCTGCCTGCTTCCTGTTTGATGCAGGGTGATAATGAAATAAATTTTCTTTCGCTGGCAAGCGATATAGTTATTGTTAAAAGGTTAGAGATAGCTTTAAAATACGGTGATGTAAAAACAAATGGGTATTTTTAAAAAGAAGAAAAGAAACGAACTTACCGAGGTTATTAATGTCAATGAAAATGATATGGCCACTAAAGAAAAAAATAGAGTATTC
>CAYXQX010000771.1:0-1881 GCA_964467485.1 uncultured Porphyromonadaceae bacterium
AAAATTGGCTCAATTAAAAATGATGTATATGGGTTCGAGCCGCCACTTCTATTTCGTTATTTTCCGGGGCAAAAACTTTGTGTTCATGAATTCGAATGGGGAGTCAATTCAAAGTATAAGGATATAGACTGCATCAGAAACCTAAAAGTCAGTAATCCTGATGTAAGAGATCAACTAATTGGCTATTGTGAGGCTCCTTCAGATGATTTGGGCCTGGTGTTGATATTGATGCATATGTTGTAGAGACAGATTATGATCTGTCTCTACCTGCTTTGACCATAAAAGATAATCCGGTGTTGGTGTTGTATACCTTGGATTAGATTTAGTTATGCGTCTATAAAATTTCAATCGCTTGAAAACAGACGAGTTTTGTTTGCATAACACTACATAATGTGTAGTGTTACGCAAACAAAATAAGATTCCTGAAAATGAAATTAGCTGGTTACATTTTAAAAGTACAGGCTGAAGGGCGTTACTCTCTGACATTGGCTGAGCTCAGGGAGCATATAACTGTCTCTGACAAAGCGCTTATGCAAAATCTTCATAGGCTGAAGGCTAATAATAAGATTGCTCAAATAAGACAGGAATTCTACGTTATTATTCCACCCCAATATTCTCATCAAGGAACTCTACCCGCAACACTGTTTCTGGATGATATGATGAAGTATCTCCGCCGGGAGTATTATTTGGGATTGTTTTCCGCAGTGGCCCTGTACGGTGCAGGACACCAACAACCTATGGAAACGCAAGTAGTAATACATAAACCCATGTTGAGATCTATCACTAATAATAAGCAAGCAATATCTTTTTTTTCACTTAACAATTGGAAAAAGGAATGGATTGTGCAGAAAAACACCGAATCAGGATTTGTTAATGTATCCTCCCCTGAATTAACCGCATTTGATCTGATACATCAGCACAAAAAAATCGGTGGATTGAATAGGTCCATTCCAATTCTAGAGGATTTATGTGAATCCCTAAAGGGATCAAAATTAGCTGGCATAGCTAATGACAAAGCATTTCCCACTGTTCAGAGATTGGGATACCTTTTTGAATTGTTAGGAGAAATGAAATTTTCTGATGCTTTGTTTAAAGTTCTGAGCAAAAAGAAAACCAACGCTACGCCCTTATCCCTTTCTCATATTGGCAGGGAGGGACAATTAAACAGGCGATGGAACTTGATTATAAATACTGAATTAGACATTTAATGATCCCCAGGAGATACATTACAGAATGGAAGGTGAACGCCCCATGGCCCAATGATGGCCAGATTGAACAAGATCTTGTTATTGAAAGGGCCTTATATCAAAGAAAGAAAGGGAGGGATCTTTTTGATCTTTTTTATGCACTAATTAATGCAAATGTTGATTCTGGCAAAGTTATAGAAGCCTATCACCAATACATGGACTTTTCAGTTGGTCAAACACCTTCAAAAAAGGAATTCATAATTAATATGGATCAAAAAATGAAGGATCCTGACTTCATAGGCGATATTTACGCACTATTGAGACCTGGAACTATATATGATCAGAACGAAGCATATGAGCTGATTCGTTCTGAAATTATTGATAAAATGTAATATGAAGTAGATGAATAATCTAATCGTATTTAGTTGTTACACTCATATATACAGCTTTCCATGAAGCATCTTTTTAATCTTATTATTTTTGTGTTGTTGTGCTGGATTTCTCCAGGATGTCAGCAGTATGATTCTCCAACTGTGATTAATCTGGATTTAAGCCAGATCCAAGACTCCATTCATTTCAGTAAGGTTTTTGAGATTGAACAAGTGATTCCAATAGAATGGTCCGGACTTCCAGAGAATTCCTATAAAGTTAAAGTCGCGATGTTTCCTGAAACCTTTTATTGGTATGGTGAGAC
>CAYXQX010000772.1:0-1869 GCA_964467485.1 uncultured Porphyromonadaceae bacterium
CCCGGACCTAAAAAAAACAACAAGACTGAATTAGGTGTTATGTCCCCTTAATTCTAAATTAGGCATGAGGGATATCTCGCAGGCATACTTCCTTTCAATTGGAAATCTCTACAGACTAGACGAAGAAAGCGTATGATCATTTTAGATTAGCGTTTATTCTTTCCAAACCCACCAGAACTTTACCATTGACATACAAGCATTTATCTCCTAAACTTTCGAAGGTATAGGGGCGGAGGGGGGTGCCCTTAATAAAACCTGAATCAATATTTAATAACTTAATTTATTACTTCAGTGCGGTCTGAATGGTCCAGGCGTAAATCACTTCCCTTAACGAGAGATCTTGTTAAACTATGCAAAGAAAAATGACATTTTTGGATTTATTTGCAGGTGGCGGCGGACTATCCGAGGGATTCGTCGGTGCCGGCTTCACCCCTGTTGCACACGTCGAAGCTGACAAAGCAGCTTGCTTTACCCTTAAAACAAGGATGGCCTTTCATTGGCTTAAACGCAATGGGAAGGAAGAAGTCTATTGTAGATATCTTCATGGTGATCTTTCCCGGAAGGAATTATATGATACCATTCCTGAAACAGAAATTGCTTCCGTTATAAATGCTGAAATCGGTGCTGCAACTTTACCGGCCATTTTTCATAATATTGATCGGATGCTTAATGGCAGAAAACTTGATCTGATTGTCGGTGGTCCGCCATGTCAGGCATATTCCCTTGTTGGTCGATCCAGAGATAAGAATGGGATGCGTGGTGACAAAAGAAATTGTCTTTATGTTTTCTATGCAAAATTTCTTAAAAGGTACCAGCCTCGTTATTTCGTATTTGAAAATGTTACAGGGCTTTTATCTGCAAAATCAGAAAACGGTGATCTCTATTTTGATAACATGCGTGCCTTATTCAATGAGGCAGGCTATGAAACAGAGTATAAGATTATTTTTGCAAATGATTACGGAGTATTGCAAAAGAGAAAGAGACTCATTCTTGTTGGAAAAAAAGGCAAACAAACGGGCTTCTATCCCGAACCAGTATCTTGGACACCTATTAACGTTGTTGTAAATGAAGTCCTTGAGGATCTCCTGCCTCTGCGGTCCGGCGAGGGAACAGTCTATCCATGCCAACCGAAAGAGTATTACGGAACGTATCTTTATGAAGCTGGAATAAAAAATGGGGCAACCCCTCTAACCTTTCATGCAGCCCGCTCGCATAATGAGCGGGATCTGGAGATTTACAAAATTGCTGTCCAAAAATGGAACGAAAGAAAAGAACGCCTGAATTATAATGATCTTCCCGATTCTCTCAAAACGCATAGTAACCGATCGTCGTTTTTGGATCGTTTCAAAGTGATAGCCGGCGACATGCCATATTCACATACGATAGTTGCTCATATATCTCAGGATGGTCATTTCTCCATTCATCCCGACATAAAACAAAACCGTTCCATTACTCCAAGGGAGGCAGCGAGACTTCAGACATTTCCTGACGATTACTTCTTCGAGAGTGCAATAGATACGCCAGGATATACTGCAGCATTCAGGCAAATCGGCAACGCAGTTCCGGTATTGTTGGCAAAGAGGATCGCCGAGAAAATTATGGAGGTATGGTGACAATGGATGAGCCCAAAACCTATAGAATAAGACCAGCTGGACGTCACCTGCTAACCATCGGAGAGGACCTGATTCATGATCACCATGCTGCTATTATAGAACTTGTGAAAAATGCATATGACGCTGATTCAAAAGTTGTAACAGTTTCTCTTGGATTGTCGGATGATGAAGAATCAGTTCTAATCATTGTTGAAGATGATGGGCACGGTATGTCAAGAGATACTGTTGTAAACCACTGGTTGGTTCCCTCTACCAA
>CAYXQX010000773.1:0-1868 GCA_964467485.1 uncultured Porphyromonadaceae bacterium
GCACACTACTTATCATTGGTCTAATCATTCTGGGTGGGCTGGCCCTTACCCTTCTTCATGCAATCCTATACTACAGAAAATTCAAATTTCATATTGAAGATCAGCAGTTTATCCTGAGAAAAGGATATTTAAACAGGAAGGTTCTTAATATTCCTCTCGACAGGATTCAGAATGTTAATACTAATCAATCAGTATTGCAGCAGTTCCTGAATGTTATGTCTGTCGAGATTGATACTGCAGGATCAGCGAAAAAAGAGCTTAAAATACACGCATTATCAAAGACTGTAGCCGTTGATTTGGCTCTCGAGCTAAGTTCTCACCTTGAAACAAAACAAAAAACTGAGGAAGAAATTAAACAGGAGGCTCCTGCCGAGAGACAAATTCTAAAACTAAGTAAACGAGATCTTTTGAAAATTGGCATCAGCCAGAATCATTTTAAAACAGCCGCAATAATATTTCTTTTTGGATTCCAATTTTTCAATCAACTAAAGGACAATTTTGAGGAGAAGACAGAGGAATATGCTAAAGAAGCCTGGACAATATTAAGCCAATCAGGAATAGCGGTAATAGGGTTCTTGATTGTATTCTTTATACTCATATCATTCCTTTACTCCATGATAAGAACTTTGATCCTGTTTTACGACCTCAGGTTTATTAAATTTAATCTCTCGTATAGAATAGTATCAGGATTACTTAATCGAAGGAACACCCTGGTTCCTTTCCGCAAGATCCAGCAGATTGACTGGGAAACCGGACCAATTAAGAAGATCTTTGGCATTTACCGTGTCAACATACGCCAGGCAACTAGTGAATTGGCAGCCAAAACAAAATTGATTGAAATCCCCGGCTGTTTATTGTCTCACATCGAGCTCCTAAAAGAAGATTTATTTGGATCAGATCAGCTTAAAGAGCAGTCAGTTATTAACTCGTCTAAGGTATACTTTAGACGAAATTGGTTCTATTTTGGCTGGCTGCCTGCAATATTGATCTCTCCTGTATTCCTATTTGGCTGGATCTATGTTGTCCCAATATTATTATGGATATTCCTGATGTATTTCCATTCTAAACTCACTTTAAAAAAGAGCTATTTTCAAATTAATAATGACCAGATCCGAGTTTCATCCGGAGCTATATCGCATAAATTCAAGCAGATGGAATTTCATAAAGTACAGCACCTGGAGTACCGACAGAGTATCTTTCACAAAAAAAGGGGGGTTGCTAGTTTGAAAATCGGAAATGCGGCTGGATTCATTATGATACCATACATTGATGAGAAGATAGCCAAATCTGTGTATGACTATCTTCTCTATTATTCTGAAACTTCAGAAGAATACTGGATGTAAACTCAAATACTATTTCTCTGTGGTATCAGCCTGACTTTGACCTTGATTTTGATTTTGATTAAAGGCTGTAAGACCCCCAATGGCTCCCAGATTCATTGAATCCAAAGCTGAACTTGGTACAATAACCATAGATCCTTTTTCCTTAAGGCCTTCAAATAACATATTCATGCCTCTAAGGTGGAGGGCAACAGGATTATTTATGTACTTCTGACTAGCTAGTTCGAATTTCTCTGCAATTTCAGTTTCGGCAGTTCCCAGAATAACTCTGGCTTGCCTTTCTCTTTCAGCCTGAGCCTGCTTACTCATAGCATCGGCTAGACCTTCGGGTATCACAATATCTTTTATACCAACGGTTTGACAGGTAATTCCCCAAGGATTTGTGTGCTCGTCGAGGTTCTTTTGTAAGGCCTCAGCAATGGACTCGCGCTCCTGGAGCAGATCAGCTAGCTCATGTTTACCTATAATATCCCGTAATCCTGTTTGAGCTATAAACATTTATACTTCCCAAGCTTGATAACACATGAG
>CAYXQX010000774.1:0-1866 GCA_964467485.1 uncultured Porphyromonadaceae bacterium
CTACTACTAAAAACCAGTTGGACCCATCCCATGACTCCACAAGATGGGTATTCATATTCCCATTTTCATCAAAATCTGTCACTTCCCTCCTATTGTTAACCCAGATACCGCCTTCCTTTTTCTGCTCAATTTTCTGGATTAACTCTTGTTCGGCGTTATAGGTGAATTGGGAATATGAATCCCCATCCTCCCCTATTATAGTTATATCAGTAGGCTCACCGAAACTAGAATAACTGATATTTTTTTTCTGAAACACCTTCCAGTACTCAACCAGCCATTGGTATTCCCATACCTCAGTAGGGTAGCACCCAACAACATGAGTTTTTAGTTCAGAAGCTTTATTAAAAAATTCTGTGTTATAAACCTGAGCCTGACTACTGGCGATCAGGGCCAAAAAAAACAAGCTCAGGAATATTTTTTTCATCCTTTTTTTAGGCTCAAATAAATAATCTTTCTATTACTGGTGAATCAGCCTCGAACTGGAAACAACCCTTCCTGATTCATCTTTCACAATAATAACGAATAGGCCTGATGACAATTCATTTAAGTTTAGAGTATGGCGAAATTCATTAATTGGCACATAAACTTTTTCTGAAAGGCTAACCTGACCAGCAGCATTCAAGACACTAATTGAAAGGGTATTATTTTTAAGGTTACTCAATTTAAGTACCATTGTTTCTTTGGCTGGATTTGGGTAATGTTCAACAGTTTCTGAGAGTAATGATAAAGGATCGGTTGATAGAGATGCAAACTTCTTAAATTCCTCTTTGAGTATGTTTTTCCAATCTGAAGTAAAAGTTTCTTCTTCATTACCTGGTTCAAAAATACTATTGGATTGAGTAATTCTCTCAGTTACATTATTCCCACTATAGGTTAAAGCATATTTGGTACCAAAAAACATATCCCATTGAGCAGAATAAGACTCAGCAGTGGATAAAACTGCATTACCATGTGAATCGTAATTATCAACGTAGCGATACGAAGGAGTCCAGGATCCGTCACCAGGGCTAGAATACATGGTTAATGTCGTTGACTCATTTTCCCCGTACTCATAAACCATCTTGCTTGATTCCTCCCAGGCCCCGTCAACCCATCCAGACATGTACAATATACTGATATTATCACCTGCCCACTCGTATCTTGTTTTAGAAACTGCTTCCCAGGCTCCGTCTTCCCACATTTCTGAAATACTTTCTGAAAATTGTCCCACTCCTCCTGAATAAGTAAAAGTTGTTCTGTAGGAATTTATCCATTCACCTGTCTCCTTATCAAATATTGTAGTAATCATTACAGAAACTTGATCTCCATCCAAGGTGTATTTATATTGAGTCCCATAATCTAATACCCAGGCTGAGCCATTCCATGATTCACTTACAGATTTGGTCTCCATCATATCATCAAAATATTCTGTTAGGAATCTTTCATAATTGACCCAATTATCACCCTCTTTGATTTGCACAAGAGATTCAATAATATTTTGATCCGAATTATAGGTATTTAAAGTCTTTGTCTCTTCATATGTGCGTACAACTCTTGTCTCACTTGGTTCACCAAAAGAGGTATATTTAATATAACTGGTATGGGAAAGAACCCAGGATTCTGCCAGCCAGTTATATTCCAATACTTCCTGTGGATAACTTCCAACCAGGTCAGTTTTCAATTGAGGAGTTTTTTTGAATGAATTAGGATCAGAAACCTGAGCCATACTAATATTGCTAAAGACAAAAAGCAGGACAATTATCAGGGAGAGTGTAGGTGTTTTCATAATAATATTTTAGTGTGGTTTTTAAATTTAAAGATAAAAAAAACCTCTCATCTAATTGATGAGAGGTCTATAATAATTTCTAAAATATTTTGGCTTACATC
>CAYXQX010000775.1:0-1865 GCA_964467485.1 uncultured Porphyromonadaceae bacterium
CACCTACTGATAAGTGGACCTGGGAGTATGGAGGTAAGGTTAAACTTAAAAAAGGAAAAGTAGATTTAGCCCTTCATGATATTACAGGTTACTATGGGCGCTGTGATGCTATTATTTTAACGGATGATGCAAATTATATTCCTCCCGAAGAAAAGAAGCAGATATGTAAGGAACGGGCCCGTTTAAAGGGGCTGTCACTGGAACCTTCTTTTGTCGGCGAATTTGATGTAATTGTTGTAGGTGGCGGATCTGCCGGTGTACCTGCGGCTATTGCAGCGGCCAGAATGGGATCTAAAACTGCCCTTATTCAAAATCGTCCGGTACTGGGGGGAAATTCCAGCAAAGAACTTGGTGTCGGGATAGTGGGTGCTGGCTTCAATCATCCTGGTTGGCGTGAAACGGGGATTATTGAAGAAGCTGAATTGTTAAGGGTGAAAAATGGACAGTTGCATTCCAGCGATGCATTTAAACAACTCTGCGATGCTGAGGAGAACCTGAAGGTTTTTTTAAATCAACATGTGTTTGATGCAATAATGGAAAGTGATAAACAGATCAAAGGGGTAAAGGCAGTCAGTACGCTTACCGGTAAAATAACTGAATATAAAGGAAAAGAGTTTATTGATTGTACCGGAGACGGTTGGCTGGGGTATTTTGCCGGTGCAGAGTATCGTTATGGCCGTGAATCCAAAGATGAGTTTAATGAAAGCCTTGCACCTGAAACAGCCGATAATATAACCATGAGTGGATGTTTAATGGGAGGAGATCTGATGGGGTTTGGGACAGCATTCCGTTCAAAGAAAACCGATAAACCTGTTGAATTCGTACGACCTCCATGGGCCAGGGAAATAGATACTCTAATAGGATATGGCCGACGTATCCATTCAAATGAACAAATTGAACGTGGCAACTGGTGGATGGAACATGAAGGCACGGTTAACGATCTTTGGGATGCCGAGAGAGCCAGGGACGAACTGATTAAAGTTACCTTCAGTTACTGGGACTATGTGAAAAACAAAAGCGACCGATGGGATTTTGCGGATAACAAAAGTAGCCAAAAAGAAGAAATCCCATATTATGAACTTGTTGCGATACCAATAATGGATGCCAGGCGGGAAACCAGAAGGCTTGAGGGAGATTATATCCTTACACAGCATGATGTACTGTCCGGCCGCATTTTTCCCGATCGCATTGCATACGCTGGCTGGCCTTTAGACGTGCATCATCCCGAAGGAATATACTCAGGAGCAGAAGGTAGTTTTGAATTCGATATCGTTGTACCTGTTAACAGCATCCCTTTTCGGAGTGTCTATTCAAAGAATATTGATAATCTCTTATTTGCCGGCCGATGTGGAAGTTTTACACATCTGGGTCTGGGGTCCGTCAGGGTGCAAAGTACCCTGGCTACTATTGGTCAGGCTGCCGGAACCGCTGCTGCCATGTGCATTGAAAAAGGTATAAACCCTCGTGAGATTTACAAAAATCACATTACCGAGCTTCAACAAACATTGCTTAAAAACGATCAATCCATTCCCGGTTTAAAAAATGAAGATTCAAAGGATCTGGCCAGGAACGCAATAATTACGGCTTCCAGTAACCTTACTGAAGAAGGCATGATCCCGGAAAATATAATCAATGGTTGGACACGGTTAAAAGTGAATCAAGAGAGTTTATGGGTCTCCAACCCGTCAGAACCTTTCCCACAGTGGATAGAACTTGATCTGGGCAAACCCTCGGAATTCAACACTGTTCATTTGACCTTTGATACTGACCTCTCAACGGGTACCCCGGATAAGTCCCGTCAGGAAGTTTGTGTGAAATCATATGAAGTTTCAGCATTTTCAAATGGTGATTGGGTAAAGGTTGCT
>CAYXQX010000776.1:0-1863 GCA_964467485.1 uncultured Porphyromonadaceae bacterium
AAGTTGCAGAAATGTTGAGACAAGAAGGGACAAGATTTTTTATTTGTTATAATCCTTGGGATGAGGATACCAGGGCGGAGGGCCATTTTGCCGGTATGGCACGTTTGGTAAAGGATATAGGTGCCGATGGGGTTGTCCTGGATACTCAGGGTAGTTCATCGAGAGAGATGCAAGAAGCGGTTGACAGTGTGAGGATGGGAGTTGTGATGTACAGTGAAGGAATGGCAGTTCCAAAGGACATGCAGAGTATAGTATCCGGGCGCGTACATAATGCTTTGTTTTACCCTCCTATGTTAAATCTTAATAAGTTAATAAAACCTGATTTTTCAATTTTCAGGGTTGCAGAGTTGGCCTTTGAGCCCATCAGGAGAGAATATGCTACATCATTCTTTAATGGTTATGGAACAGAGTTAAATATTTTCAGGCCCGGTCGTCCGGATTGGATTGAAGATGATTACCGCTTTTTTGGCCAAACTGTAAGGATTTTGAGGGAGAGCACCAGTAATTTCGTCCAGTATAATTATACTCCCCTGGTAACGACCTTGCATGATAGTATTTATGTAAACAAGTGGCCCAAAGGAGGGAAGCAGGTTTTTACCATCCTCAGCTTCTTGCCGGAGGGGTTTGATGCACCATTATTTGAAGTTGAAATTGAAGAGGGCCATCACCTGGTTGATCTTTGGAATCATAAAGAGCTAAAGCCGGTAGAAATTGACGGTAAATTTTATGCTCCGGTGAGAACGGATGCTTTTCATAAATCTTATCTGGGGACTAATAATGAAGGAGCAGTTGGTGCACTTGCCATTCTTCCAGGTATTCTTGAAGTAGCTTTAAAAGCTGATTCATTGAGTGTTGGGGCTTTGCGCGGGGATGAAATCAGGATATGGGCAGGGCATCCTGATTATGAGAAGGAAGCCTTGGTTTTGTCAACGAAAAAAAGTGTTATTTCCTTACTGGGTCATTTTGGAAGGTTTGAAGGTGATTTTATTATACAGCTTTTAGGAGATGGGGAGTTGATGGATGAGAGGGTTATTTCTGTAGAGCCTGGCACACCGCGGCTGATAAGCAAGGTAGTGAAAAGCGAGTCTGCAGCTAGGCTACCCAAGGGAATGGTAGAAATTCCGGCAGGAAAGTTCAAATGGGTAACCAGCAATGGGGATGAGTTTATATCTTATCCTGATGTTCCTGGTAAGGATACGATACGAATGGGTAGGATATTTATGGATAAGTATCCGGTGACTAACCGTCGGTATTATGATTTTGTGAAGACATCAGGATATTGGCCAGAGGACACAGTTAATTATCTGGAACACTGGGTAAGTGGTAAGCCACAAAAAGCTGAAATGGAAATGCCGATTGTTTTTATTAGTTATGAAGATGCTAAGGCTTATGCCAGTTGGGCTGGGAAGCGTTTGCCAACTGAGACGGAATGGCAATATGCAGCTCAGACCTCAGATCACAGGCCTTGGCCCTGGGGCGAGGGAGAGGATATTAAGCGTGAGAAGGAATGGGTAACCAACACCTTAACAGTTTACAGGTTGAGTGGTGCTGATTCTACGTTGTGTAACGTAGGGAATGGGGTTCTTGATCCGGTGGGATCTTATCCGGCTGGTGCAAATCCATTTGGGTTGGAGGATTTGGTGGGATCTGTTTGGCAGCTCACCAACGATGAGTATGATGATGGCTCTTACAATTTTGTTATGCTAAAAGGAGGAAGCTATTTCAGCCCTGGATCGAGCTGGTGGTATGTTCAGGGTGGACCGAGAGAGCTTCATTACCGGCAGATGCTGCTAAGGGTTTCCCAAGGCTTTGAGCGTAATGGGACGGTGGGGTTTAGGTGCGTAAAAGACAGCCACTAATCCA
>CAYXQX010000777.1:0-1858 GCA_964467485.1 uncultured Porphyromonadaceae bacterium
CAAACTGTATGCATATAAACCCAAACCCAATTAACGGCCCACGCTGGTTGCCAAATAATTGATTTTCCAAGGCCTTACCCCGCTGCCACTGATGCTATTGATAAATACACCGTAAAAAATATTGATCGCTACTGTTCCTCTGATCAGCAGATAAAGCTGGAAAAGCAGAAAGGCAACCAGTAGGATATCAATAATATCCAGAATTCTTATGTTCTCAAAAATAAATCCCATGTCTCGATAAAAAGTAAAATTAGCTAAATATTGGATTGATTCACCTTTTCAATCAATTTACGACAAACGACTGCTTCTTTAATATCGTGCGCCCTCAGAATTTTCGCTCCCTTTTGCAGTGCTATCACCTGCAATACTATTGTGCCTGACAGAGCATCAGACGGCTCCTGATCAAGTAACTTATATATCATAGACTTGCGTGATAAGCCAGCAAGAACAGGGAGATCAAATATCTGAAGTTGATCTAATCGTGACAGTAGCTCATAATTCTGGTCAAGCGTTTTTCCAAAGCCAAAGCCGGGATCAATGATTATATCTTTAACCCCACTCTCCCTGAGGATCTTAATCCGCTCGAGAAAAAAGGACATAATATCACTCAGCAAATTAGTATAAGATGGATTATCCTGCATAGTTCGTGGATTACCCTGCATATGCATAAGAATATAAGGCACTTGTAATTCCGCTATCGTATCCGGCATACTACCGTCAAATGAAAAGCCTGATATATCGTTAATCATGGATACACCGAAATCCTGAACAGCCCTCCGGGCAATCTCAGAACGAAAAGTGTCAATAGAAATAAGTAGGTCACCGTATTTTTTTGAAACAATATCCAACAATGGACTTAACCTACTCCATTCCTCCTCAAGACTAATATCCCCGGCACCGGGCCTGGAAGAATATGCTCCAATATCCAAAATATCCATCCCATCATTAAGCATCCCGGATATTTTTTCAGCCTGTAAATCGGGGGTGGAATATTTGCCACCATCATAGAATGAATCAGGAGTAAGATTCAATATTCCCATAATCAAGGGATTGGAAACATCAATTAACCTTCCCCGGCAGTTCAATAAATGAGAGTTACTTTTTGTATTCATGAAAATTATCAGGAGTCCGTTTTTCAGCACAAAAGTACAACAATACCAAGAGTTTCACCCCTTTTTTTTCTATTTTTGGAGCTTTAAATCCCAGCTATGGAAAGGACGGAAAAACAATACAATGAACTGGTTCATATGTGCAAAGATATCTTTCACAGTAAAATGAAGGATTATGGTACATCATGGAGAATTATGCGGCCCAGATCTGTCACAGACCAGATTTTTATTAAGGCCCAGAGGGTTCAGAGTATTGAACTAAAAGGTAAACAAGAGGTTGAGGATGATATCAAGTCGGAATTCATTGGGATTGTCAATTATGGAGTAATAGGACTTATCCAGCTGGAACTGGGCCCGGGCGAACCGGCTGAGTTATCAGAAAAAAAAGTTATGGAGCTGTATCGGGAGAAGATTGATGAGGCAAAAAATCTAATGATGCGTAAAAACCACGACTATGGAGAAGCGTGGAAAGAGATGAGAATTTCTTCTTATACCGACCTGATTCTAATGAAAATTTATCGAACAAAG
This sequence comes from uncultured Porphyromonadaceae bacterium, assembly GCA_964467485.1. Classification (GTDB taxonomy): domain Bacteria; phylum Bacteroidota; class Bacteroidia; order Bacteroidales; family UBA12481; genus JAUVKA01. Next base: position 1,638 of record CAYXQX010000777.1, read on the forward strand.
CAGATCGAAGATAATGACGGACAAACGATTATGTCTGAAGGGATAGCAGCTAACTATCTGGATATGATTAACTACGCAGTATTCGGTCTTATTAAACTAGTTTTTGAAAAATCGGAAAAATGATGGTAGCGCTACGAACTATTAGTAAATTAATTATTGGACTGGTATTTACCTTTTCAGGATTTGTAAAATGTGTTGATCCCTTTGGAACAGCGATTAAA
>CAYXQX010000778.1:0-1858 GCA_964467485.1 uncultured Porphyromonadaceae bacterium
GTCTCATCCATATAAAATGAAGAAACAGTTACTGGTGTGGGAATAGAATTCCATTCATAGAGAACATCATCCTGTACACGACCCATGGTAAATGTTCCACCTTCGATAAGGACTAGTCCAGGTCCAGTTTCTTGTTCAATGATATTTTTAACCACAAATCCACCGTTAGACATATCATTGTAAGTCCAACCTGTAGTTGTTGATTCTTTTCCTGTGGAAGTTACATCGGTTCCTCCACTACAAGAAGACAAAATAGCTGCTGCAAAAATAGCAACTGGAATAAGATTTAGCTTGATTTTCATAATGTTACAACTTTGATAGTGTTATCAAATTTTGTTCTAAAATAATATTAATTCTCAAAAATAACTAAATTTTTGGACATTTTATTGCCTTATGCTTTATTTTCTTAACACTCCCGAATGATAAAACACATGATATTTCATGAGTACCTAAATTTGGAAGTTGAACAACGGGTGTAGAAAGCTGTTGGTCATAACTATATCTGAGCCTTATCTTCTTTGTTACATATCCTGCTGAGAAAATTAAGGAACTAAATTGGACTCCAAGATTTTGACGTAGAGAGATTCCTGCCAATAATTGATTTTGGAATATTGCCTCCATCCCGTATGTTAATTGACTAAATGCAGCTTGTTGCATATAAAATAAACTTGGAGATAATTGCACAACTTCCTTACCAAACCTTTTTTCATACACAGGAATTATTCCCCCAATAAACATCATTACTTTTCTGGGAATTGCATTATTGGGATCAGAATTTAAAGCCAATGATGGCTTCAATATGTGCGACACAGAAATTCCGCCATAATAATTATCGAAGAAACCTGCAAAGCCAACAGTAAAATCAGGAAATGCAACTTTTTGATTACCATTTGAATAGGGTATAAATGTACCGGTTAACGGGTCGAAGTTGTCTGCCAGCTGAAAGTCGCTTGTTTGAAGCGATTTTTGCACATAACTAGCCTCAAAACCTGCATTTATACTAAATTTTCTACTGACTTTAAGATGATATGAATAATCAAGACTTATACTATATTCTTGTAGGGCACCTCCACCTTGATTGTCATTGAAAATTCGCATGCCTAATCCTCCATGCAAAGCTTCAACATATTGATCGTAAGATGCAGAGTAACTCACAAATGACCCTCCTAAGCCCGGCCATTGGTTTCTGTAGTTTAGAAAAACACGCTGAATGTCTTTTTCAATACCCGTTAAAGCCGGATTCAAATACAAACGGTTGGATGAATATTGAGAAAAACTAACATCCTGAGCCTGTAGGCTTTGTGTTGAAAACAGTAATCCTACTATACTCAAAGATATTAGTCCCTGAATAAAAGAAGATAAAATTATTATTTTTGATGCTCTGTTGATAGCAATAATATTTATTATAGTTCGTTATTGTGGTGCATTTATGACGACTAAAATAGACCAAGTGTTTACTATAATTGATTCCAATTTATTATAGTGAAATATAATTAGCTTTTCATGAAACGTTTTTATTTAATTTTTGTTATAAATATAGAAGCTCTAATTTTTTATCTAATGTAATATTTTCTTGAAATTTATCCTCCCAATATTGATTTTTATTTCTATTCAAAGCTATGGGCAATCATGGTTCCATAAAGGATCTATTGATTGGAATACGCCAGATAACTTTGAAACTTCCTTTTCAGGTACTCCACAATTGAAATTTCGGAATGCCCTGTATAATGAGGAAAATTCAGCCTTAGCCTTTTATTCAGGAAGAATTATGTGGGATAATGGAACAGATGGTCTGTCGGTGGAGTTTTTTCATGTAGATGGAGAGTTGCTTAGCGAAAATGAGCTTCCATTTATTATT
>CAYXQX010000779.1:0-1850 GCA_964467485.1 uncultured Porphyromonadaceae bacterium
TGCAACAGGATAATCCGGATATTTATTCAGAATCTCTTTGACTTCTCTCACAGTTTCTGCTTCATCCTTATTATAAGCAAGTATATCCACTGACTGCAGGTAGGAATTAAAAAGGAACTTTATAAGCGTTAAGTCAACCAAACAATCGCTATTATATTTAGAACCCGGGCGAAGTCCATTGTATAATTCAGGCGAGACTGTCGGAAATACATGATATTTATTATCGCCCCATTGAGGTCCGTAAGCTTCGGGACGTGTCATATAATCAACAATAAACAGCGTTGCATCTTTCAACAAGGGAAACGCTCTTGATTTAAGAAAATCCTTGTCGCCCGAATAGAGATAATGCCACCAAACTCCCTGTACCGCCCATGGTGTTTCACAAATCTCCCATCCCCAGGTAGGAACAGGATATGGATTTATGGTCATGTCGACCGGATAGGCTGAATGGGGATAATAGGCTCCCCGCATTCCGTAATACTCTTTTGCCCACTTTTTTGCCACTCCGGAAATGAATTCAATCATTTCCACATATGGCAAATTCTTCTCCAGATGATTCGAGGAAAAAGTAAGCCAAAACGGTTGCTGGGTATTATAATTCATGTGGTAATCGCCATGCCAGGCGGTTCCAATTTTATTAAAACTCCAGTTGGCAAATAACCCGGGACACCTGACTCCTGATTTTGCAGCACAATTGAAGAAATAGAGATTTCGGTACCAGATAGACTCAAAAAACTTATCCTCAAGTACTACACCTGATTTATTCCAATAATCCGTCCATATCTTATTGTTTTTAGTATAGGTATTTTCAAAATCCTTTGCCTGTAATTCTTCAAGCTTGGTAAAATCAACATCGAAATTTCTTGCATCACCTTCTTTTATTTCAGCACATAACCAAAAGGCTTGTTCCTGATTGGTTGAATACTCCAGATCCGCCATATCAATGGTATTTCCATGCCAGTCAATTCTTTGTTTTTTTTCAATGGTGTTATTTAATACTACACTTAAACTAAAGGCCTTGTCTTTTTCATAGCCTTTTTCTATGTCATACTCCTCAGGTTCAAGATATGGCATTACCTGCTTAAAGGACATTCCATTTTTAACATCCTGAACTTCATACTTTGGAAATTCTTCAGGAGTTGAAGTATCAGGGATTAATCGAATTCTATTGAAACAATTTTCAATTGGCTTTCCACCTTCATCAACCAGCTTCATCCAAACCCGGTCTTTATCCATATCGGCAAAAACCTTCAGAAAGGCAGTTTTCTTTTTGTTCAGCAATAATTTAATGGTTACCAGACCATTGGAAATATCCAGTGTATGATCTATCAATTCTACTTTTCGTCTGTCAAAACCTAATATAAGACTACCACATGGAAATGGCCGGGGATAGGGCTTCCTATAGTTTTCAGCAGCCATGTTCACATATTCTGCGAACCAGGGATCCTGTCTTAAATCCTTTAAATTGGGATCTATGGCTTTAACCTTTTCAAACACTTCCTGAAAGGTTCCCAGTTCCTTTTTATAATCTTCTGCAATTCGGATATCCCAAACATTGTTATGACCAAACCGAAGAACGACAGCATCGGGGCGCGTACAGACAACGGCACCAAGACCTCCGTTTCCGATTAATGCGCCTTCAAAGAAATCGGGAGCAGGACCTTCATGAAAAACCGGATGTTGTTTGGCCTGTTCGAAGGATGAAAAAGTTTTGTCTGTTCCCTGAGAGAAACATGTCAGAGAAAAGAAGAGGGTGGTTAGCAATAAGGTTGATTTTCTCATGTAATATGGGTTTAGAATACGTTTAATAATATTTTACTCATCTAGCTCGATCAGCCGGACACCCTTGA
>CAYXQX010000780.1:0-1833 GCA_964467485.1 uncultured Porphyromonadaceae bacterium
CTGCAGACTGAGTCCTTTTCCACCATCCAGGTTTTCGACCCATTGGAACTGCCCTACTCCAAAGCGAAGCGCCAGCCAGTCTTTATATATCCATTCTGATCCAATATATGGGTCAATACCAGTGAAGCCCATGGGAACAAGAACATGTCTTTTCCCATCAAAGTAAAACCTCAGATCCATATCGGCAATAGCAGTAATATTATCATTAATTTTAAATTCCCGGGCTGCTCCAACGATTAATGATGGAGTTGTTATTTCCAGGGAGTTTTCAGGTATTTCATTTCCTGTTAATTCAAATACCTCTTCAAGCTCGTCGGTTTGAAAAACCCAGGCATTGAATGTTCCTGTAACATCTCTGGCGATAGCACCGAACTGCCATTTTTTATAATCATAACTTATTGAAGCATCGAGGCCAAATCCCCAGGCGGCAGCAAACTCTCCTGTTCTCCTATGAATTAGTTTAAAATTCCCCCCGTATTGAAGGCCTTCTATTTTACTTTTCCTACCAATTGAAAAGAGCACACCAAGGTCTGCAGACGAGAAATGTTTAATTCTATCATATCTGATATTACCATCATTATCAATTAATTCAAGAGTATTTGGAATATCATCTACACCAAGTCTGATAAAGGATAGCCCGGCAACCGTTCTATCATCAATTCGGTATGCAGCACCCAGATAGTCATATTTTGCTATTCCGGCAAAATACTCTGAGTGCATAAGAGATACATCCAACTTGCCCTAAATCCCTGCCAATTTAGAAGGGTTCCAGTAACCTGCAGTAGCATCATTTACGTTTGCAATGCCAGCCCCGCCCATTCCCATAGTACGGGCACCCACGCCAATTGCCAGAAACTCATTACTGTACTTCACCTGAGCATTCACTTGGCTTAAGCCTGCAAGAAGCAGAATTACCAAAACTAGAACCACCTTTCTAATCATCCTTTTATTGTCAATTATGTGCCAATATAAGCAAACTCTAATTTTTAACTATTTTTGCGGGGAATTATTGTTCATTCGATAGGAGAAAATCAATATGAGAAGGCTTACAAAACATATACCCAATACTCTAACCTCATTAAATCTTCTTTGTGGGTCTATTTCCATAATGCTGGCTTTTAATGGGGAGATTTTACAATCCGGGTATTTTCTTCTTCTTGCTTTTCATTTTGACATTTTCGATGGTCTCTCGGCCCGTTTGTTGAAAGCAAAATCTGAGCTGGGTCAAGAGCTTGATTCTCTTGCTGATGTTGTTTCCTTCGGCTTAGGTCCTGCGGCTATATTATTCGCATTATTAAAACCAGCTCTTGGAATTGAAAGCATCCACTTTGGGTCCTTACCATTCAAGGATTACCTTGTATTTATTCCTTTTCTATTGCCGGTTTTTGCAGCCTTGAGATTGGCCAAATTTAACCTTGATGCCGGAAAATCGGATGTTTTTGCCGGTATGCCCACCCCGGCAAATGCTTTAATGGTATTGAGCATTCCCCTCATTGCCAACAATCACCCCGATTCCTTCCTGGTTCACTGGTTTAATATGCCAAATTTTATTTTGGTCTACTCCCTTCTGGTTTCCTTCCTGATGGTCAGTCCCTTGCCGATATACACCTTCAAGCTTAAGGGATTTTCATGGTCGGAAAACAAATGGACATTTATTTTTTTAGCCTGTGTTGTTATTGTTTTGATAATTTTTGGATACTCAGGATTATTCCTAAATGTTGTCCTGTATATTATTACCGGAACCATCCTTGCTCTATTTTTAAAAAGCAAGTCGAAAAAATCAGGATAAACTTTCTTACTCCCCCTAATAAACCTTCAGTACGACTGATGCTT
>CAYXQX010000781.1:0-1831 GCA_964467485.1 uncultured Porphyromonadaceae bacterium
CAACTCTACCAAAGCAATGGCATGAAGGTGAGGTTAAAGGGCTGATGGCCAGAGGTGGGTTTGAAGTTGATATGAAATGGGAGAAAGGCAAACTGGTTTCCGCAAAAATCCTTTCAAAACTCGGTAATGACCTAAAAGTCAGGTATGGTGAAAAAGTGAATGAATATGCCACTGAACCCGGTCAAGTAATCGAATACCGAAATCAGTAAATAACTTAAGCCTTATACCTTACACCTTCCTTAAGCCTTAAGCCATAAGCCTTGTAATTGTATTACATATTACTATCTTTGGTTCACTATGTCAACTCCTAAAACTGTAGGTCTGGCTGATCAGGCCACCACACAACTGAGAGATTTTATAATCAAAAAGAAATTTCAACCGGGTGATCTGCTTCCGGGGGAAATAGAACTATCTGAGCAATTGGGTGTATCCCGAACGATTATGCGAGAGGCTCTTAGCCGTTTCAGGATGATGGGGATTATTGATAGTCGAAGGCGGCGTGGCATGGTATTACAATCTCCTGATTTATTGAATGGCATAGAATTGGCCATGAATGGCTCATGGTTGACAACTCAAACTCTTAAGGATATGTTTGAGTTTCGCCTGATGCTTGAGTTGGGTTTAGCAGATTTTATCTACATGAGTGATATGGGGCAGCTAATAAAAAAGCTGGAGCGAATTGTAGCTAAGGAAAAGGATGTTACCAGTAATACAGAAAGGATGAAGCTGGATGCTGATTTCCATTCAGCTTTATACAACGCGGCCGGGAATAGGTCGCTCGTCCGTATTCAAAAAATTCTTTACCCATTATTTGTTAAATATGCTGCAAAGAAAGAACCGTATGTTACTAGTACCAATGTTAGTCATAGTGATCTTCTAAACGAGCTAAAAACGGGAGATCCGGAAAGCTTCAGGAGGGCAATGCGCCAACATCTGGAGCCGCATTTTAAAATACAGGCCAATTTTCCCGGTCAATAAATTACTGGTATCAACATGAATGCCTCAGAAAGAGTTAGGGCTGTTGCGGAGCATAGAATACCTGATAGGGTTCCTATGCATATCAATGCCTCACAATGGGTCGTAGAACGGCTTTTAAAGCATGCAGAATGCAGTGAGCCGAAGGATCTGTTGGAATATCTGAATATTGATGTTTATGACACAAGGGGGATCGATTTGCATTCAGGAACGGCTCCTTCATATGTTGGCCCGGATCATCGTATTTTGCAGGAGGGTAAAAGCTGGGGCGGAAATATTATGGCCTTATGGAATATCAGGGAGTACCAAAAAACATCTTTACATGGGCCTGTATTGGAGATTGAGCCACCCCCATTGATTAATCTCAGTATAGATGATATGGCTTTATACCCGTGGCCGGAGCCTGACTGGTTTGATTTTTCATGTTTAAGGTCGGATCTGGATAAATGGAAAGAGTTTTCTATTATGGCTTCAGGGGGATCGGTGTTTCAGCATGCAAGCTACCTGATGGGGCTGGATGTTCAATTGGTAGAGTTATTGATCGACCCGAAAAGATCCATGTTTGTGCTGGATAAGCTGCTTGATTTTTATTATGAGTATTACAAAAGAGTATTTGCAGAGGCAGGAGGCTTGATTGATGTACTGGCTTTAGCTGATGATTTTGGAACCCAGAATTCGCTATTGATCAGTCCGGAAATATTTGATGAGTATTTTGCCCCCAGGATAAGAAAAATGGCGGAGCTGGCTCATGCTAATGATTCCTTCCTCTTACTGCATACATGTGGGAATATTGAAGCTCTTATTCCCCGGTTTATTGATCTGGTAATGTCGCATCCTTCCATTGGCAGAGTGATTG
>CAYXQX010000782.1:0-1824 GCA_964467485.1 uncultured Porphyromonadaceae bacterium
TGCTTTTAAATAGGAAGACAAGGCATTTACACAAGATACACCAACTCCATGCAAACCTCCTGAAACCTTGTAAGAATCCTTATTGAATTTTCCACCAGCATGAAGAACGGTCATAACTACCTCCAAGGCAGATCTACCCTCTTTTTCGTGTAGGTCAACAGGAATCCCTCTACCATCATCAGATACAGAGATGGAACCATCTTCGTGAATAATAACATCTATTGCGCTGCAATAACCTGCTAAAGCTTCATCAATGGAGTTATCAACCACCTCATATACCAAATGATGCAGACCCCTCTCAGATAGATCTCCAATATACATGGCAGGGCGCTTCCTTACCGCCTCAAGTCCTTCGAGTACCTGAATACTATCTGCTGAGTAATCATTACCGTTCCCATTACCATTCCCATGGCTATTTCCATTACCACTTATTCTATTATCTTTCTCGCTCATATTCAATAACTTACACTAAGTATTATAACCATATTTAGAATCAAGCAAAGTTAGCAAAATCCATGGGTTTTAGCTAAAAAATAAGGGTCAAAAAATAGCATTTTATTAACACTATTTCAAGGCCCTAAGTTCTTGATAACTTGAGGCTTGACCTTAGAACGAAAGGCTTGCTCCTAACAAAAAATTCAAACCCTGTATTGGGTAATTGGACCAGGCATAGTAATGGTCTGATATAATGTTATTTACACGGACAAAGGCAGACAAATTTGAGTTGATCTGATATTCACCACTAAGATTGATGTCTATCAAACCGTCAAGTTCCTGAGCCTGCCCCATAACATCCTCTGAAGGCACAAACTGATTCCCAATGAGATAGACATCAGTTTGAAAAGTTACCTTCTCCAGGAAAGAGTACCTGGCCGAAAAACTAATATCCCATACTGGCTTATGCCAGGCATACTTTAATGAATCAAGAGTATAGCTGTAGTAATTTCCTTTTAATATAAACCCCAGCTTTTGAGATGGATGTATCCCGATCTCACCACCCATAGTCAGCAAATTTCCACTATCATAAACAACATCAAACCTTTTGCGTTGTGGGTTCGTTGTATCAGCAACATAGAAATGCCAATCTTGCACATCTTCATATTTAACATAGAGGTTAAAGGCTGCTTTTGGCAAAAATCTACCCCTCAATCCACCATATGCAATAAAGCGATGAATAGTCGGATCCACTGTTAGATCATCAACTATATAGGGGTTTTCATTCTTGATCTTCATCAGGTCATTGTTCTCATAATAACCATCCAGCCCGATATAGGGAACAACAGTATTAGTAATATTAACTTCCATTTTTACCCTTGGGAAAAAATATGGATTTGCATCAAAACGGTTAACCGCCATCCTTGCCCCTGCTTTTAGCTTCACAATATCCCAGTTGAACCCAATCCAGGGATCAAGCTTTAATACCATCGTCCCAAGAGAATCAAGCGATCGTATGCGATAAAAATATTCAGCACTGGTCTCTGCTCCATAGGTCAATTTCTTTAATTCATGACTAAAGGAAAACTCCAGGCCCCCACCATGTTCGCTCTCAGGATTTTCAGAAACCAGATCACGATATAGCTTATGCAAATAATCATATTTAGCATCCATCTGGTAGGCAAATCCATTTCTGTTCTTATCATCCGATTTCAATCTAACAGCTGTACCAACAACAAGGAATTGTTGATATGGAAGTGAGTCCTTCGACATAAACCTCATAGCAGCAGGTGTTACCAGAGAATTATCACTCAAGGTATCGGAATTATAACCATACAAAAAATGATGATCCTCATCGAAATGAAGATCGGCAGATAATGTTGAATTGGT
>CAYXQX010000783.1:0-1819 GCA_964467485.1 uncultured Porphyromonadaceae bacterium
CCGTTTTGTTTGCGTGCAGAACAGGATTACCTACATATTTTGTCCAATGAATGCCATCCGGTGAAAAAGCGACACACATTCCATCATCCTGATAACCTTTTTTCCCGAGCGGAAAGTCCCACCAAATCATTTTATACCTTTTGTTTGGATCTGATTCACATGTATCTTTAATTACACTTGGTGAATAAAGATCGTGGTATCCATAGTTTTGTAAAATGATGTTATTGTCTGTTGAACCATCGTACTCAATTATTCCCAGATTTGGCCTGATCCAGTTAATACCATCAGTACTGGTAGAATAAAGAATTGGTGTTTTTTCCTTTATTACATCTACATGATTATAACTCTGGTACCAAAATTTGAAAATAGAATCCTCTTTATCAAAAATGACAGTCCCAAAACAATATGGGTTTTCTTCCCAAGGGACATCTGATTTAATAATTGGGTTATTATTGTATTTTTTTGGTTGGTGTAACTTCGATTCAATATTTGTGGAATTTTCAATCCAATAATCGTCTATGAAAAGCTGCCAGTTGGCTGAAGTTTTTGTAACCGCTTCCTTAAGTTGACTATAGTCGTTTACCTTCGCTTCTTTAGTACAAGATGTTGTTGAAAAGTTTAAATAAACTGCTGCAACAACAAGTGCCAGATTTACTATAAAACTCTTCTTACTAAAAGAAATGTTAAACATATACAAAAACTTAAGTTTCATTCATATCGCTCAACTTAGGTAAAATTTAACCTATATATTACGAACACTTTATTAATTATTCTATTTCCAAAACAGATCCGGCGATATGCCTGGTGCCGTTTTCAATATTAAAATAATAGCTTACCAGCACACGGTTGTCATCTAAATTCACAGCCCATGGATACCCAATATCTCCGGAGCCACCATCTGTGCGAATAATAATTTCTTCTGCTGTTTCAAAATCAGTGCATTCTGCATTTAATATTCGTGCCCTGATACCATACGGTTTATGCCGGTATCCATAGACTAAAAATACCCGGTTATCAGGTAATCGCAGCGCCTGTAAAGGATGCCCCTGAAATCCCATTTTCTGCCATGAACCGAATGATTTGCCACCATCAGTAGAACGAGCAATGCAAGCCTGATCTTCCATACCTGCTGTCCTTAGAAAAGCAACCAAGTCTCCCATAGGTGTTTCATAAACAGAAGTTTCATTGAAAGAAGCTTTATCATCTACTGCAACAGGGCATGAATATTTCCAGGTCAGCCCTTTATCTTCTGAAATTAACAAATAATTAGATGTCTTTCGAATATTATTGCTATCTGTTCCTGCCGCAACGACCCAAAATATCCGACCGTCTTCACCCTCCCATAATGCACCACGGTTATAAGCGGATATTGGCTTACCCAGTGCAGATAATTTTATTTCGGGGGGAATATGGGGAGGATAATAAGGTCCTTGCCAGGAAATTCCCATATTTGTTGAACGTAAAACATAGCCTCCTAAAAATACAACACCTTCACCAACTTCAAATACGGGTTGTTTTAGGTTTTTTAGTCCATCTTCACGGACAAATGCCCAACCATAACTGGTACAAAGTATTGTTCCATCTTTAAGCCGAAGCAAACAGGGATCCTGAGAGCCTCCATAAGGATGAGCATATAACAATTCAGGCTCTTGGGACCATGACAAACCATTATCTCTAGATCTAACAAAAACCAAGTAACTATTCGGGTCAACATGGTTGGTTCCTTTTTCCTCAAAAATTTTCCGATCCGGAGCTCGGCGAAAAGCAACTATTATTTCTCCATCCTCATTCTTAATTACCGAAGGAAATGACGAATAAA
>CAYXQX010000784.1:0-1818 GCA_964467485.1 uncultured Porphyromonadaceae bacterium
TAATTAAGGATATTTCTAAGGAGTTTAAATGAAAATAACAGATATAGAAGTAATCAATTTAGCCGCTACCAAATCTGAAGGCTTTGCAAAATTCATAAGGAAATCACCTTTAGTGGGTCCAATGGAGCCATATAAAGAATACAGAAAAGAAAGAGCTATGTGGACAGGAGGAAATCACTGGATAGTACCTGTTGTCATCATCAGGACAGATAGCGGAATAGAGGGATATGGTTTTTGTGGAGGTGGGACAGAAGTGTCCGGAAAAGTATTGATAGAAAATCATTTTAAGAACCTGCTGCTGGGTGCCGATCCTTTTGATACTGAAATGTTATGGGACAAAATGTACCGGGCTTCCATAGTTTTCGGACGAAAGGGTGCAGCGATTGAAGCAATAAGCGGAGTCGATGTTGCTTTATGGGATATAAAGGGGAAAGCACTTAAAGTCCCTGTATTTAAATTACTTGGTGGGAAAACCAAGGATAAAATCCAGTTATATGCCAGTAATCTGCATCCAAGTGATCTCGATAATCCTGATTTTGAGGCTCTTGCCAGGGAAGCCAAAGATTATAAGGAACAGGGTTATCTGGGAGTTAAGCAAAGAGCCTGTGCCGGCCCATCCGAAGGTAAAAAAGGGATGAAACGCAATGAGATGCTGGTAAAAACAGTAAGAGAAGCCGTGGGAGATGATATATCTGTCATGATCGATCCTTATATGAGCTGGTCAGAGGTTGATTATGCGGTTGAAATGATAAAAAGGCTTGAAAAATACAATCTTGACTGGGTAGAGGAACCACTTCTTCCAGATGACTTTGAAGGTTATAAGTACTTGCGTTCAAAAGTGGAAACACCGATTGCTGCAGGTGAGCATGAATTTACTAAATTCGGATTTAAAGAGTTGATTGAAAATAGGATTGTAGATATTATACAACCGGATATAAGAAGAATGGGCGGACTCACTGAAGCAAAAAAAATTGCAGGCCTTGCTGAAGCTTTCAATATACCATATGCACCCCATGTAGCTTATGCTGAGACGATCCATCTGGCAATGTCATGTCCGATGGTAAGATGGGCCGAAGATACATGTGTGCCTTCATGGGAAAAGAAAAAACAAATAGGAGGATTTTCTGATGCCTATATACTGGGAGCTCCAAAAGCAAAGAATGGCTATATTGAAGTTGATGATGAAAAACCTGGACTGGGAATCAGATTAAATATGGAAGTTATTGAGAAGTTAAGGGTTTAAGTGGAAAAAGTCAGGACACAAGAAAATCTATTTCTGGGTCACAAAAAAGAGTTTTACTAAAAAAATAGCTGGTGCTAATATATGGTTGTATTTAGATTTTAGCATTCAGTAATTTCAATTCACTTTAAGGGAGAGCGCCATATGAAGAGTTTTACCACTTTGATGCAGCTTATTGAGACAAGACACAGCACCCGTTCCTACAAAGATCAGGAGATCGAGGAAGACAAGCTGAATTATGTATTGCAGGCTTTCAGAAAAGCGCCATCAGCAAAAAATCTTCAACCCTGGAAGCTTGTAGTCATTAAAAACAAAAAGATATTAACGGATATTGCGATTGCCTGCAATAATCAGACATTTATGGAAGAGGCGCCGGTGATAATAGCTGCCTGTGCAAAAGAAGAGGAAGCTTATGGGAGCATGGGCGGATATATGAATAGTTATCCGATAGATATTGGTATTGCCCTTGAGCATCTTATTCTGGCTGCTACCGAAAAAGGATTAGGGACCTGTTGGATCGGGGCATTCAAGGAACAACTGGTCAAGGACATATTGGGTGTTCCTGAAAATGTGAGAGT
>CAYXQX010000785.1:0-1805 GCA_964467485.1 uncultured Porphyromonadaceae bacterium
TAGCAGTTAAGTCATGGACTCGAAAGCCCCAGCCTTCAACATAATAATCTTGATCTATGTTTTTTTTAAGGACTTCAATTTTTTTATCCTCCTGTAATCCAAATGTTATGACGTTATTAAACAATCCTAACTTTCTTAGCAGGTTTGAAATGATTGTTCGATAGAACCTAGCTTTGTAATTACCCTTTGTATCAACCGGAGAGTAATAATATTTCTGCATGTCCTGGAAAGTTGGGTTTGTATACTCAATACCATATTCTATACAAAAAGCTTCAAAGTGAAGATTTTGAAATAGTCTATTACTATGATTACCAAAACTCCTAAAAAGAATAATCATAATATACACCTGGATAATATTTTTCCAATTCTTTAATCTTGCTAGATATAAACGTTATTTTACTAAACTCTGATCCAACTATGTTAGTTGGCATCTCATACCGGCGCTGCTTCCCGAAATTAAAATATAGAATATTCCATTTTTCAAAACAAAAGCAAATCCAAACGTATCTTCTTAAAACAAGGGAGAGGCGCTTAATAATTTCAGATCATCATCACGTCTGACCCGCCCCCATAATATGTACCAGTTGTTATGTTACACCAGCAAGCTGAAATTGTGAAGTGAAAGGGACGAAAGCTGCTGGTGTAGGGGGCGTATATCCCAGTGCGCTGTGTGGTCTGATCTGATTGTAATGCCACCTCCATTGCTCAATGATGATTTGAGCTTCAATGAGTGAATAGAAAATTTCTCCTGCTAATAATTCATCCCTCATCTTGCCGTTGAAAGATTCAATATATCCATTTTCCCACGGACTCCCTGGTTCGATAAATAAGGGCTTGATCTCTAATCTGGATAAATATTCACGCACCTTCTTTGCAGTAAACTCCGATCCATTGTTTGAACGAATGTGAACCGGTACACCACGCTTGAGAAATAAATCAGTCAATACTTCTAATACTTCCTTGTGGGTTAAACTTCTGGCTACTTTGATTGCCAGGCATTCTCTCGTGTATTCATCGATGACATTGAGGATTCGATAAGGCACACCGTTGTGCGTCCGATCCTGCATGAAGTCATGACTCGATACGTGTTTTGGGAACTCAGGACGCAAACGGACCACAGAACCATCGTTGAGCCACAGTCTACCTCGTTTTGACTGTTTTTTGAGGGACTTTCAAGCCTTCTTCTCTCCAAATCCTCTCTATCCGTTTGTGATTGACAATCCAGCCTTGATTTCGCAGCAAAGCTGTCACTCTACGGTATCCGTAACGTCCATAGGCACTGGCCAGCTCAATGACCTTGGCGCGCAGCAGATACTCATCTTCGGGAATCACTTTTGGATAACGCTGTGTGGATCTTGGTTGTTGTAATACCCGGCAGGCTCGACGTTCTGAAATATCCATTGCGTCTATGGCCTGTTTAATCGCTTGCCGCCGCCTCTCCGGGCTGATTATTATTTTGAGAGCACTTCCTTCAATATCGCGTTGTCGAGAGATAGATTTGCGACCAAGTTTTTCAACCTGGCATTCTCTTTTTCTAAATTTCTGAGCTTTTTCGCTTGTGTCATATCCAATCCCCCGTTTTCTTTTCGCCAGCGGTAGTAAGTCTGTTTACTGATCTCAAGCACTCTGGAGGTTTCTTCTGCTGTTTTTCCCTGGCTCAGCAATATATCTGCTTCCCGTAATTTTGTGATGATCTGTTCAGTTGTATAACGTCGTTTTCTCGGCATTTCCTGTCTCCTTTTGCCTGATCTGTAACATTGTACTTGGATCAGGTTTCGGGGGGCAGGTCCCGTCTCAGTCGAGAG
>CAYXQX010000786.1:0-1797 GCA_964467485.1 uncultured Porphyromonadaceae bacterium
CTTTCACCTTCTGACCTTTCAAATTGAAAATGATTATTTCGATGTCTTCAGTGTTCTCAGTGTTTAATTCAAAAGAAATCGTTGTGGTAGGATTGAACGGATTTGGATAGTTACTCAATCTGCAATTTGAAATTTGTACTTCGTAATTATCGGTTGAAACTTGCGGTTCTCCCATAATGCTTTCAATAGCACCAATATCTGGAACGGAACCAGAAGGATTCGGTCTTGGATTTCCTTCGATATCGGTTTCCAAAGCATAATAGATATTTCCGTTTATTTCTATCTCATCAATTCCTGCACCGATGCATTGACTCCACATATCCAAAATAAATAAATCGTTCGATGGATTAATAAATCTTGGATCCTCATCTATATTTCCTTCACCATTCCAACCACCTTGAACATCACAATATCTAACTTCGATCTCGGTATCAGGAGAAATACTGATCTCTTCATCTGCATTATTCCAGATAATGTTATTGATCATAACAACTTGTGCATAATCAGCAAAAACCAAACCCAATTCGTTATAACTGTTTTCAGCTATTGTATTATTTATTAAGATATAATTGCCAAAGCTGAAAGAAATTGCAGAGGCTTGTTCGGAAGAATTTCTGCAAACCAAATTATTATTGAAAATCCCACCAAATCCTTCTGCATAGAAACAAGCTCCACCACCGGCATGAAAAGCAGAGTTATCCATTATATAATTATTTTCGATTACTATATTATCAGAATCTTCTACATGAATTCCACCACCCACGTATTCAGATTCATTCTCTGATATTTCGTTTTTAGAAATCATCATTGAACCACCATAAGAGCAGATTCCTCCACCGGCAACCGTTACAGAGTTGTTTTGAATTATGTTATTATTGATGAATGGAGAGCCAACAACGTATATTCCTCCACCACGGGTTGCAGAATTATTTTGGATAATGCAATTTTTAACAGTTGAAGAGCCGGAAACTTTTATGCCGCCACCTCCGTAAGATGCGATTCCATTTTGAATTGTAAAACCATCTATCACAGAACAATCGGTATTTTGAAGTCGGATAACTGAATCATTATTATTTCCATCAATTATGCAAAATTCTACATCGGCTACAGCTTTTAGCAGAATATCTTTACCATCGATGAGAAGGTTCTCCGCATAAGTTCCTTCATCTACAAAAATGACAAAACCATCTTGGGCAGCATCGATTGCCTGCTGAATTGTGGGGAAATCCTGTGGAACAAAAATCACATCTCCATCCGGGTAATCTCTTTTAAGTGAAGGATCTCCCTGAATTACCATTCCATAAAACCAAGCTCTTTGCCAACGCCAGTCATCTCCAACATCTACAGTTTCCCCCCACCAAACTCGAAGTGCTTCACCAATCGTATTTTCTGAGAAAGGTTGATAGAATTCACTGAAATTAAGCATACTTCCGGTTTTTGTGGAACCCAATGTTCCCAGGCAATGATCACTTCCATAAATATAAATTCCACCCATATTATTTGGAGTTGTGAACCTTGAATTTGAACAGGCAAATAAATTGTAGAAATGAGCTGTAGGATTAACAAGTGGGATGTCATAATTATGTACAAGATTATAATTACTGCTATTATTATAGTAGAAATAATGTGCATCAGGACCGGAATGAACATGAACCTGAATGAATTCATAATCTGCAACGAGCCGATTATCACGATAATCGTGAGCAATGGTTTCTTCATCATCATTTACCAACTCCACAGAAGAATAGGCAAGCTGCATCGATGCTTGATATTCATCACCCCAATAACTCCAATCAT
>CAYXQX010000787.1:0-1794 GCA_964467485.1 uncultured Porphyromonadaceae bacterium
AAAACAGCTAATGGTAGATGACTACATGATTTCAGCGAAAGAAAATATAACACGCGTATTAGGGAAAACAAGGAAGAAAGGAGTAGTACTAGAATCGAGCGTACCAACTGATTTTCATCCTACAAATCAATTTGTTGATGGATTGCCGGATGTTGGATCTGGTTCTTTTGGGTATCGCTTGAATGTAGTATGGAATGAACCCGATAAAAAATTTCAAATGATTTATCGAGCTTCTTCCGAAAATCTTACAGCTTATGCAGAATCGAAGGATGGTTTAAATTGGGAGAAGCCAAATATTTCTGCTGATGGAAAATCCAATCTTGTTACATTCAATGGGAAAAACAGAGGAACCTTTTATGAGGCTACTCATACGATTGATCCGAATGTTCCCTGGGGCCATCCGGAGAAATACAAAGCTGCTTATAATCCGGGTGATCCATGGAATTGTGAGGTTGCTATAGCTTATGGAGCTGACGGCATACACTGGACGGGATATAATGATGGAGCTCCTGTAGAAGGGAGAGCTGCCGATGCTCAAAATCAAATAATATGGGATCCTATATCTGAAAGATGGCTCATTATTACTCGCGAAGATTTTGGATCAATGGGAGGCCGAGGTGAGGTAAGAGGAACACGTATTTTGGCTCATAATAAAGGAAATAATCTTATGAAGTATCCTACAGCATGGGATACACTCTCTATTATTTCGGTTAGTGACCCAGTTTCAGAAAAAATTTCTGATGATAACTCACCAATGCTTCAAATAGAAAGCATGAATGTTTGGATATATGAAAACGTATATTTTGGTTTAATGCATGTGGTTACATTAGGAGAACTTACTGGCGCTCGGGTGGTAGATGTCGCTGATCCTGATAAAAGACATGAAAGTGATGTAGTAGATTTCTACATTGCTACAAGTCGTGATGGAATAACCTTTGACAAAAGTTGGGTGTATGCAAAAAAACCTTTTATCGAAAGAGGAGACGACGGGGAGTTCGATAAAGATATGCTGCACTCTGCTTCTGAAATCCTCACACTTGGAAATCAGCATAGAATATATTACTCAGGAAGCTATACTCAACATTGGGGGAGGAGAAAAGCAGAAGGAGGAAGAATAGGAATTGCAACTTTGCCATTAGATCGTTTTATAGGTCAGCAGGCAAACGAAAATGCGGGAACCATTTTATCTAAACCTTTTGTACTGGAAGGCAATAAAATACAAGTTAATATTGATGCTGATGCTGGTGAGTTCTATATGGAAATTATGGACGAATCAGGAAAACCTATCTCAGGGTTTTCTGGTAAAGAAGCAAAATTATATAAAGGTGTTGATGACGTGCATCTGAATCCTTATTGGAATGGAAGTAACGATATCTCAAAATTAATTGGCAAAACAATACGTCTTAAATTTTATTTGAAAAATGCAAAACTATATGCATTTCAAATCAAGTCTGAAATTTAAAAAAATATCGCGAAGACAAGCATTAAAATCATCACTGGCAATAGTTGGTGCAGTAAGTGTCCCAAATTTGCTTTCGGCATCGGTCAATGAAGGTTTGACTAAAGAAATTGTTCTTGATGAGAAGTATGACCGCATCCCTCAAAAAGGGGAAGAATTTAATGAAATGATGATTTTTCCGGATGAATTAAGTGGCAGACCAATGAGAAGGATTACTTCCAACCGTAAATTCAATCAAAAATCGACTTACCACATTAAAACAGGATTCTATGGAAACTACATAGTATTTGGTTCATACAATAACCGCAAAGATGGGTCGGCATTAATCCGAGCCA
>CAYXQX010000788.1:0-1787 GCA_964467485.1 uncultured Porphyromonadaceae bacterium
TACAAATATATTTTCATGCACCCGAATGGGGAACATTTAGGTGAAATTAAATCACTAGTTGAAGATGAAAAGATCAAACCAATCATTGATAAGGTTTATTCCTTCTCAGAGAGTATTGAGGCATTCACCCACCTTGCGTCAGGCAGAGCAAAAGGTAAAATAGTAATAAGGATAAAATGAAAATCGCAGTAACAACAGCCAGTGGAAATTTAGGTGCCGCAATAATCAATCATTTAAAGCAAGAATTTGGACCGAAAAATATTATTGCCATTGCTCGAACCCCTGAAAAAGCAAAATCTCTCGGAGTTGAAATACGAAAAGGAGATTATAACAATAAGGAGGATTTCGATAAGGCCTTAAAGGATGTTGATGCGGTACTTTTAGTATCAGGCATGGATCATCCGGATAAGCGGGTACAACAGCACCGTAATGTTATTGAAGCAGCCAAAAATAATGGAGTACAAAAGATTGTATACACTAGTATTGTTGGTGCAGATGTAGGAAATGCTTTTAGTCCGATAGTTGCAAGCAATCGCCAAACCGAAGAGGATATTCGAAATTCTGGATTGCAATGGGCAATAGGAAGAAACGGTATTTATATTGAACCAGACTTAGAATACATTGAAATATACAAAAAAGATGGTGCAATAATTAATTGCGCTGCTGATGGTAAGTGTGGGTACACCTCCCGACAAGAATTAGCTTTCGCCTACTTCAATCTACTTACCAATGATAGTTTACTTGGAAAAACATATAATTTATTTGGTGAGCCTATAACACAACATCAGCTTACGAAGTCAATAAACAAAGCATTTAACACAAATCTGGAATTCAAAAGTATTTCGGTTGACGATTACATAAAACAACGACAAGCTTCGCTTGGAGAATTTATGGGAACCGTAATTGGGGGAATTTATGAAGGAATTAAGACTGGAAAATTTGATGGAGAATCGAATTTTTCAGACGTAACTAAACGCCGACATAAATCAATCGATGAAATGATAAGTGAATTTATAAAAAACAACTCCCAAGTAAATGGTTAATAATAAAGCCCAGCATACAACAATGCATGAAAATAACAGCCTAATCAAAGAGTAGTAAATTTGTCCAAAGAAATGAAAAGATAGTGGATGTAATTCTGCTACTGCTAGACTATAAAACATTGTAGCCAATTTTGGAGGTCTCTCTACTTATTGTGGTTGGATTTTCAGATTGTATATATTTGATGTGTTATCAATACGGAGCTGCTTTTAGTGATTTACCTTTGCTGTATAGTACAGGAAATAGTATCTCTTTAGGTTATTGGCCCTACCTCGAAGGGGAGTTGTGGCGAGATGTAACCGTAAAAAAGTTTAATGAAACAGCTACCAAGGTTGTTGATGAAAATAATATGCATGTAGTTGATCTGTATTCCTGTATTTCTGATTTAGTTATGGAACGCAATGAGTGGAATGTATATGAAGATGGCGTTCATTTTATAGAAGAGATAAAAGCAAAGCAAGGAGAATTCTTAGCTCAGCGCATATTACAGATCATAGGAGAAACTTCTGTTGAAGAAGTCTCTGTGCAAAACTAGTTGTCTGCATTTTAGCCTTTTTATCAAAATCCAGTTGTTATTAACAATTGTGACTGTGTTTTCTTCATAAAAGAGTGCTAATAATTTGAATTACAGCAAGTATTCAAACTACTTTTGGAAGTAGTTTTGAAAAGCAAAAGAATCTTTCCCGCCAGAGCAAGGGCATACAAAGTATTTATGACCGGGGTTATACTAATTTGACCGGAATTGA
>CAYXQX010000789.1:0-1785 GCA_964467485.1 uncultured Porphyromonadaceae bacterium
CAGAGCACCTGCCTTACAAGCAGGGGGTCACTGGTTCGAATCCAGTATCGCCCACTACTAAAGATTAAGCAGTTACACGGTAAAACGAGTAGCTGTTTTTTTATTTGCAAACAATTTGCATAACTAATAGCCAGGCTAATTCCCTCTCGGCTCTTGTGTTATTAGAAAACCTATTGACTGGCAGTCAAGAGGTAATCGGTTCGATTCCGATATTCTCCACTTAATAATCAGCCACTTACAACGATTCAAATTGCAGGTGGTTTTTTATTTGCACACAATTTTCACACAACTCTGGCCAAACCTCAGGTTTTTTTCTTGATGTTTAACCCGGTGAGTGCAATTGAACTAAACAATGGCTGGAGAATACTACTGGGCCGGGGTCTTGATATCTTCCAAAAAACCGGAGGCTGGTATGATATCTCGGAATATTACCAGGAGAAGCGGCTCTGTAAGGGGTGTGAGGTAACTATTATTGTGAAATAACGATAATTCACATCATATAAAAAATACGAAAAAACTTAAATATGTGTAACGATGGAATTCCCAAAGTGATATATAAGTACCGAAGCTGGGAAGAGTCAGAAAAAAATCCAACCGAAAAGAAATATCAAAGGCGTATACTGACTCATTCAGAAGTTTACTTTACTAATCCAACAAATTTCAACGATCCATTTGAGTGGATTTATTCCCAGAAGTTCGAGAACTAGTCCCAGGCACAGCTCTCAATATTTCAATGGATTGAACGCTGGTACAACCGCAAGAGACGCCATTCATCTTTGGGGTATAAAACAATATTGGAGTTTAATGAAAGAAATACTAACTTTAAAAATGCAGCCTAGCTTAACTTAATGTCCGGCATAATGGGGGAAGTCCAGTAATTTCGACTATCTGTTTACAGGTTCAACTAACATTCTTTTCATACTAGGATCTAACCAGGGATCAACAAGCTCTTTCAATAGATTGTATTGTTCTGGTGCAATTCTAGTAGTAGTGATATTAAGATTTCTTGAAACCTCATATCTACCGTTCTTCTGAGTGTATTTAATACTTACGCTTCCTAATTCATTCTTTTTGCTTACATCTACTAAAAAGTTAACTGCCTGATAACCATCTGGCAAAGCAATTACTAGCCTTTGAGATTCTCTAATCTGGCTTGGTAAATACATTGCAGTATTTCTTGTGTTATCAAGATTTTTGATTCCCCAACTATCAAATCCCGACTTGTTTAGTGGAAGCTCAAGAAGAATCTTATCATCAAATTTAATAGCCTTGTTTTTCCTTTCTTCCTTAAAGGTAAGAAGAGTTGATTTTGGGCTTGAGACCTCAACCGATGATTGACCAGAATACAATGATTTTATCGATTTTGGATTCATCTTTATTCCTAAGAATGGATTAAGTTGACCAATGTAGTTTCCCTCAAACTTACCTGAATATAAACCCATAGAATTAAGAACAATGTCTCCATCCCATGATAGCTGAGATTCTAGTTCCGGGGTTGGGTTGTAGTGTACACTGCTATATCCTATTTTCATCGGTATAGTAAAATGATTCGGAAGTTTAGCAACAGGATCAATAAAATGTTTCCTGCTTGCATCTATGTAATGATAGGCTCCATCAATGGGTACCTGAACAAGGTGAAAAGATAATAGATCAAGGTTCCCAATTTTATTAATAACAGAGTCTTTCTTGATCAAATATGCAGGAATAACAGCAACCGGAATAGCATCCATTCCCAGTTTTCTAATCATTGCTGTTTATAAAATAGCCTTTTCTTCGGGTGTTCCA
>CAYXQX010000790.1:0-1784 GCA_964467485.1 uncultured Porphyromonadaceae bacterium
AAAAGAAAAATTAAAAATTCAGATCAAGGAGATGAAGGAGGATTTTGATATCAGCAGACAAATCAAAGAAATCCGTTTGGAAAATCTTAAATGGTCATACGAAGCTGAAATTTTCCTAAGCAATCTGGGTGGTAGTCCTAAGGAGGTTATCAAAAAAGCAAAAACCGAGTGGGATATAGGAAAGTTGGAACTCCAGCAAGCCATAAACAATAATTCAAACAGACTTAATGCCATCAGAGCCAGTGTTAGAGAACTGGAAACTCAAATCAAGATGCAGGGAAATGCCATTTTCTCAGCTAAAAATCTTGTTGATCAGGCTTATGTGAGAGTACCATTTGCCGGTAGCCTCAGGTCGCTGATAAATCAGCCAGGAGCCATCGTCTCAGAAGGACAGGAGATAGCCAGAATTGCTGATCTGTCAAGATACCGTATCAAAGGAACAGTGAGTAACGCCTGGGTAGGAAAAATTATGCCAGGACAAACTGTTTTAATACGAGACAAGGATAAAATGCTGCAAGGTACCCTGGAAAATATCTTACCTTCTGTAAACCAAGGAATGTTGGAATGTATGATCCGGCTCGATGATGCTGATATTAGCAATCTGCGGCCAAACCAGCAACTGGATATCAGAGTGGTGGTATCCTTTAAAGATCAAATACTTCGCTTACCGAATGGCCCATTTTACAAGGACAAGGGCAGCAAAATGTTATATGTGGTTCGTGGAAACAAAGCATACAGAACAAAAATAATGCTTGGTGAGGCAAGCTTCGATTTTGTTGAAGTGATATCCGGGGCTGAAAATGGCGACCAGTTAATTCTCACAGATCTGGCTGAGAGATATGATCGCGAGGAATTAAGAATAAAATAAGACTCAATTGAAATACGATATGAAATATCCTATTCTAAAGACTAACAAGATATGATCAAACTTGAAAACATAAGTAAAACCTATCGTACCCAATCGGTGGAAACACTGGCTCTGGACAATATCAATCTTGAAGTGAAACCGGGGGAGTTTATCTCAATTATGGGACCGTCGGGTTGTGGCAAAAGCACTTTGCTAAATATCATCGGACTATTAGATGAACCTGACAAGGGACTGTTGCAGCTCGATGGCAAGCTCATCAGCGGATATGAGGATAAAAAGACAGCCGGACTCAGGAACAAAATGGTTGGCTTCATTTTTCAGAGTTTCCACCTTATTAAAGAGCTGAACGTTTATGATAATGTTGAGTTACCATTGATCTATCGCAAAATACCAGCCGGTGAAAGGAAGAAGCGGGTGATTGCAGCACTCGAACAGGTGAGTTTGAGTAACAGGATGCACCATTATCCGTCTCAACTATCAGGAGGTCAATGCCAGCGTACCGCTATTGCCCGTGCCCTGACAGGTAAACCAAGTATTATCCTTGCTGATGAGCCAACAGGGAATCTTGATAGCATCGTTGGTAAGGAAGTTATGACCATTCTATCAGATCTGAATAAAGAAGGAACAACAATTGTAATGGTTACACACGATGAACAACTGGCTAAAACCACCCACCATATAGTAAGAATGTTTGATGGTCGATTAGTTGGATAATTATTTAAAATAGAGAACATTATGTTAAAAAATTATCTAAAAACATTCTGGAAAGTCGCACGCCAGAATAAGCTTTTTACCTTCCTAAGCCTGTTCGGGATCAGCCTGACAATAATGTTTGTAATGATCTTTAGCATGACCATTAACAAGGTTGTGAAAGGATCAGGTCCGGAAAAAGATCTGGATAATATTATTACAACAG
>CAYXQX010000791.1:0-1769 GCA_964467485.1 uncultured Porphyromonadaceae bacterium
GCCCTTACGCTGCGGCCAAGTTATATGCCTTCTGGGTGACCAGGAATTACTCCCAGGGTTACGATCTTTTTGCTTGCAATGGTATCTTGTTTAACCACGAATCCCCCCGCAGGGGAGAGACTTTTGTAACCCGGAAGATCACCATGGCGGTCGCCAGGATCAAAGCTGGTTTGCAGAAAAAACTATACCTGGGCAACCTGGAAGCCAAGCGCGATTGGGGTTATGCCCCGGAATATGTTGAGGCGATGTGGTCGATGCTCCAGCAGGACGAGCCTTATGACATTGTTATTGGCACAGGGGAAGCTCACACAGTACGGGATTTTGTCGAAGAGGCATTTGGATACGTCGACCTGAAGTACAAGGATTACGTTGAGATTGATCCGCGATATTTCAGACCTACTGAAGTAAATCATCTGGAAGCTGATACAACTAAAGCAAAAAAGATTCTCAAATGGAATCCGAAAGTCCGCTACCATGATTTGGTTCGGATCATGATGGATGCTGATCTCGAGCTGATAGGACTTGATGCTCCTGGAGATGGGAAAAAGATAATTGAAGATAAATTTGATGATTGGCATAACTGGGAAGACCAGATTGTCAGTATGGGGAGATGAGTATGAAAAAAACGAACTATCCTGACCCTAAAGAGTTTTGGGCGAAAAACAAGGTATGTGTAACTGGTGGAGATGGATTCCTTGGATCATTTGTTCAGAAAGTCTTGGCCGACAGGGGAGCAGAGGATGTTTTTATCCCTTTGATCGATGATTATGATCTGACTGATAAAGATAATATTCAGCGGATGCTCACAGACGCAAAACCTGACATTATCATCCACCTGGCTGCCCTGGCTGGAGGCATTGGAGCAAACCTGGCCCGTCCAGCCGAATTCTTCTATAAGAATCTGATGATGGGTGTTCCCCTAATGCATGAAGCCTGGCAATCTGGCGTAGATAAATTTGTGGCTATTGGCACGGTTTGCGCTTATCCAAAATTCACGCCGATACCTTTCCAGGAAAAAAATCTCTGGGATGGATATCCTGAAGAAACCAATGCACCTTATGGCCTGGCTAAAAAGATGTTGTTGGTTCAGGCCCAGGCATATAGGGAACAATATGGATTTAACGCCATTTATCTGCTGCCTGTGAATCTGTATGGACCCCGGGATAATTTTAATCTCGAGACTTCTCATGTGATCCCCGCATTGATCCGAAAGATGATCGATGCTGTGGATCGGGATGATAAAGAAGTGGTTATATGGGGAGATGGTTCACCCACAAGGGAATTCTTCTATGCTGGTGACGCGGCCCGGGGTATTGTGATGGCAGCAGAGCGATATCACGGCAGTGAACCTGTAAATCTTGGGGCAGGCATGGAGATCAGCATTAAGGATCTGGCCCTGATGATCGCAGAGTTATCTGGGTTTGAGGGTCAAATAGTTTGGGATACAAGCAAGCCCAATGGGCAACCCAGAAGAGCATTGGATACCCAGCGGGCAAAAGAGTATTTTGGGTTTGAAGCGGAAATGCCCTTTAAAGAAGGGTTGAAGACAACCATAAAGTGGTACCGGGAGAATAAAAATCAGATCCAATGATCCAGGGATAGGGACAAAAGCAGGTATTAAGTTTGAATCCAAGTGTATAATAGCATTGGAATAGTCGATAAATATTAATATTCTTAGAAAATGAGAAGAGTATCGGGAATTTTTTTTGCCTGGTACCCTCTGTGTCTATAATCATTGGACAACTCCTATGTATAATTTAGTGAGCAGG
>CAYXQX010000792.1:0-1758 GCA_964467485.1 uncultured Porphyromonadaceae bacterium
GAAGGGCAGGTCATACATGCGGGCAATTTCAGCTCCCATGGTAACGCAAAGAACTCTTTCCGGGCTGCCGATACTGATGCCGCCAGTTTTCATGTCTGCACAGGTATTCTGGCAACCGTACATCACAGGGCATCCGGGTCTTGCCATCTGTACCAGCGCTATCCCGGCCAATGCTTCAGCATTGGCAAGGGCCATTGTACCTGCCAGGGTTATGGGGCCTGTGGTGCCAGCCATAACCGTAGGCGTCACCATGACAGGCTGGTTATATTGTGCATACGTCAACAGAGTATACAGGGCTGCTTCATCGATTTGGAGGGGAGTCAAGGTACTTACCAAGGTAATCACCCTGGGTTTTTGCAATAAATCCTCTATGCCGAAAAGCGCTTCAAGCAAGGCAAACATGATGTCTGTCCCGTTTTTATCTCCATTGGGAGCCAGGATGCACTTGTTGCTGGCTGCCAAGGTCGCGCAGACCATCATGGGCATGGCTTTTTCCGGCGACAAATCCGTCGGTTGCACCATAATGCCGCCGTTGATATCAAAATACTCGCTGGCCTGAATGATGCTCAAAAAGCACTTATAGTCGTCAAATAGAGCTTTTCGAACAGTGCCGGAAGCCTCCACAACGGACGGTGCTCCATATCCCGGTGCAAAATTTACCTTTCCTGAACCCATTTGCATGTTAAACTCAGGATTCCGGGCATGCAGGGTAAATGAAGAGGGGGCCTTGGAAATAAGGTTCATGAGTTTTTCAGACTCAAAGCGCACTAAATTCCCATCTACTTTAAACCCATGCTCTGCACACAATTTAAGGGCATGGGGATGATGCAGGCGTAGGCCCGTTGTCTCCAGTATTTCCAATGATGAGGTGTGAATAATTTCTGCTTTTTTTCTCACGGTGAAGATCTCCTGCTTATCGTATAATAATTATTTGAATAAATAAGGAACTTCTTATCCTAAGAAAACAGAGGATAGCCTTCCAAAAAGAGTAAAGTTAAAGATACAGACTCCTATATGTGTTAGCCCTATTTTATTCTATTAGTATATTTATTCTGGCTTGTCAAGCGCAAGCTTTATGTCAATACGGCTCTACTTTTTAGAAGTAAAATATTGATTCTATTTAAAATAAATTTAACATGTAGTTGGGCATCTTGATTTTAATTGTTGGATTTTTTGTATAAAAAATATATTTATTTTTTATTGTGGCGACATATTAATAATATTTACTTGTCTATATTAGTGATAATGCTCATGTTTTTTTGTATGAGGTCCTCGCCAACCCTGAGTTCAGGTATGAAAAGAGTGTATGCTTGGGACGTTGAGTCGTTTGCATATGTCCGCAATCAACTGTTCTTCCTTGATGGATAGCTGAAATACCTGATTTCATTCAAGCCGCATAATCAATCATTGAGATAATCCCCAAAAAAGAGATTGAACTTGTGGCAAGTTTCTTTTAAACATTGTGAACGTATCCCGACATTTTCGACATAGGTCACTTATAGTCGAACTGCTGACTTTTCAACGCTTGACATAGTCTCGCATGTCATTTTTCAGTTAGAAGTGGGGGGAGCATTTTTAGGCTGTAAATTCTAAACGTTAGTATACTAAAGTCCGGCTAACTTTCAGCAGCTTACATTGTTGAACTATGCTGATATTAGGGAGTTCAAAGGAAATAATCTACCCATTTTTCTTTAAACGCTGAATAATTACAATTTTCCTTTATCACGCCAAAACTCCGGAATCCAAAATAAGCTTTAA
>CAYXQX010000793.1:0-1752 GCA_964467485.1 uncultured Porphyromonadaceae bacterium
AGTACTCCATTTTGCCTGTACCAATAGAATTTATAGCAAAATGAAATCACATTAATATCAAAATCCTTTATAGGAAGTGTTTTAATCCTTATTTTAAGTTGGTTGATTTTTTCCATTTGCTTGTCAAAAAAAATATAGTTGAATTCAGGATTTTCTATTACCAGACAGTTGTTTCCCGCGAAATTATTTAGAAGCTCCATTATGAAGGGAAGATTGTAAATGTCTTCATAGTTGTGAAGCATCATAATATCAAGGTATTCATCCTTGGGATTCATCCTGTAGGAGGTATTGAGCTTGACCAGATCTTTCCCACTTAATTCGTCTTTTCTAGAAATACCAAGCTTTTCTTCAACTGTTTTAAATTTATAGTTTACATAATTCAAGCAACTTTTGTATCTTGATACAATTTGATAGAAATCAAACATGACTTTTTTTTCAAGTCCCGGATCGGTTTTGTTGATTTTGCATCTGTGGATGTAAAATGGGATGTCGAAGGAATTTCCATTGTATGTTATTATATATTTTTTTTCTTTCATTATTTTTGACATTTCATCGGTAAGTTTTCCTTCTGAATCCGACGAAGTGGAAAAAAGCTGCTTAAGTATATAGTTATCACCAGACTTGTACAAGAATCCTGCCATAAAGATTTCCGAAGTCAGTTTTGAAAGTCCTGTGGTTTCTATATCAAAAAAGATGCAGTTATCTTCTATGGCCATTGGTATTAATGAACTGTAAATTTTATTTTCTATTGTTTTTTTTCTTATTATCATTTGAACACCTGCAATTAAATAATTAATGACTTTTATTATTGGCATAAATTTGTTAAGATATGATTATGAAAAATCTAACATTATATGCGACACTTTCACTTATACTTGGTATAGTGTCATCTAAATATAATTTAATAAAGATTGAAGTCATCTTTTCTATTTTACCATTAATATCCGCAATTGTTTATTGTTTAATCAAAAACAAAAAATATTTAATGTATGCAGCTCTGATTGGATCTTTTTTAATTCTTGGAGTTGCATCGACCAATTATTTTTCTATAGACAAACTTTCGGGAACATATGGAGATGATGTAGAGTATGAGGGAAGAGTGACTGGAATAAATATGCCAAAAGAGGGTAGTGACTACGATTCATTTACAGTAGATTGCAGAATCAATAAAGGTGGCAGGGATATTGAAGTAAGTGTGCTTATGTACGTATTGAAAGGAAGCGACATAAAGCCTGGAATGGAAATAGCAGGAAATGGAAAAATGCTTGAACCTTCAAAGGCAGGAAACTTCCTTGAATTCGACTACAAGAATTATTTGATGAACAGAGGAATAAATGGAACATTGATTTCCAGTGATTATATTGTTGTAGATGATGATATAGGATTTACTTACAGGTTAAAGAATGGATTCAGAGGATATATAATAAAAACTGTAGATAATCATTTGGAGGAGACTGAAGGAGGACTTTTAAAAGGTATACTTTTGGGAGATACGGATTTCATTGATGAGGAGCTTCTGGAGAATATCAGGGGACTAGGAGTTGCACATGTTCTGGCTGTATCTGGACTTCACATAGGTATTATTATTGCTTCAATAGGATTTTTATTGAGTTTTTTGAGTATGAACAGGCGACACGCATTGGTAATGAGTCTTTGTACAGGATGGATATATGCATTTTTCATAGGTTTCCCACTGTCTGTTTTAAGGGCATTGATAATGATGACATTTGTAATATTGGGGTTTATTCTACA
>CAYXQX010000794.1:0-1749 GCA_964467485.1 uncultured Porphyromonadaceae bacterium
GGTTCCCTCTTTTCCATATTTATCAGTAGCTGCTTTAACCTCAATCAGAGTTTCGGAAGCAAAGAAGCCAGAATAGGCCAGCAAACTTTCATAAACACTGCCTAACTGGTTTATCCCAAGGTTTGCATAAGAGATTCTTCCTCTACCCTTATTCCTGGTTCTTTCAGAAAGGGAAAGTCGGAGTATAATTTCCTGTAATATATGATTCCTAAATAGTACTCCGCGCAAATGATCCATTGTGGAATTATCAAACAAAGGAGAATCCAGTGGCTTCATGGTGAAACCATTTTCATTTTCCTGTCCTTTATGCAGGTAGTTAAATAATTTCCATAGACTTTCAGAGAAGAAATGACCATCACGAGAAGAATCAGTCGTAAGAGGCACCATTTCAAGATCCCGTAACATCTCAAGACTGTAACCTTTCTGATAAACAGAATCTTTCACGGGTAATATTTCCAAATCTTCCCGAGATTCTGCATAAAAGAGAAATAACAAGCGATATACAAAAGTCAGACATTCATCCTTTAACTCCCTGGCAAATGAGTCACTTGCCATAAGTGCTTCTATTTGCTGTTTCTCATTAAAACCCCTGGCATTTTTCAGTTTATAAATGATAGCTTCATTGGCAAGACTCTCCACTGCAAAAACAACACTGTTCTTTAATGCCTGAGTAACCCCATACATAGATTTATGAGCATCTTCTTCCAGAATATGCAATATGCTATCAGAATCAGAAATAAACTGGGGTTTTGAAAGTAGGGCATAGAATAATGAAAGGTATTCCCTGTTAGCTGAAACCTGGGATTCAGTGAATAACTCTTCCAGGTCAAACAATAAAAAACTATCATATTTCCATTTATCGTATTGAATCAGGAAAACTTTTGGAGCAGCGAGCATTATCAGGTATTCCGGTCGCTCATCTTCAGAAAGTATGAATAACTCTGTCAGAGCTTCGTTAATGATATCCGGTTTTAGTTGAACATCTTTCCAGCCTTCAGGAAATACCTTCTCCCATTCTTCCTTTATGTACATCTGATCATATATTCCATCTGGTTCATTATCTCCCTCCTTAATCATGGATTTCATTTCCATAATGAACAGATAGGGTTTATCTCCCTTGTAATATTGATATCTAACAGGTATTACCTCTTCATGGTTATTCAGGTAAACTGGACTTTCATATTCCTGGATACCGTTTTTATAGTCAAGGATTTTTAAAAGCTCATTATGAAAATCATGAGTTAATTTTACCCGGTCTTTGGTTCGTTGAATGCCTAAATATTCGTTTTTAAAGCGGAAGTACTTTTCCCGAAGAGGTGCTACTTTGCTGTTAATTGTAGTAACATGGTTTTCTATTGCCTGCCCATCTTCATCTTTTTTCTGTGTAACATATCCAGCCTTATCAAAGACTTTTTTGGGGAAGTCTTCATTAAAGAAATGCTGTGAAAAGTAGTCTCCTATATTTTCAATAAATCGAATCATATATGCATCACATTAAGCATTAAAAAATACAGCCAATAGTCTTAAATAGGGTTCGTTTTCCAATTGAAAATACTCTTCATAGAATCGATTCATAAGTTCTTGAACGTTTTTAATCTCCCGTTTTCTTTGATCCTTATGTTTTGTTACAATTCCACGTTCCTCAATTCCAAAATGGATTTCCAATTGTCTTTCTGAATCCTGAACCCAATTGTTCAGTTTTTTCTGATATTCTTCCAGTTTCTCTTCAACCTCATCCTTAAGATCCCC
>CAYXQX010000795.1:0-830 GCA_964467485.1 uncultured Porphyromonadaceae bacterium
TACATGGGAATTAAAGACACAACATAATTAAACTGGCTACATAACTTGCCAAAAGCACAGACTAACATCAATTAGTTCCGATTCCATATATCATAAAGACGAAAAGGGCAAACCCTGTGAAATGGATTTGCCTCTATTGAAAAAAATCACAAGAACTTCGATTATCTAAAACTAAAGCCAGTCTTTTAAATTAAAAAGCAGAATTATTATAAATTAATGATAAACCAACTCTTTGAATCACATATAACCATGTCGTGAACCAGCGCATCTGACAATGGATTCCAGCTTGTCGCTACGATAACATGCCATTACTGGAATTGAACGTTCATCGGACGTTCTTTTCAATTTGCGGAGATACTCTACAGTAGCCTCAATAACACCTTTTTCCAGTTGAAAACGGACTGCAAACTCCTCAACTGAAAACTTTTCCCAGTCTATCATGATCTCTTCAACTTGCTCAACCGTAGGTAGTTTTTTGCTTGTAATATCAGTCATTTTTTATACCTTTAGATTATTAAAAGTAAAGATCACTTGCCATTCTAACAAGCTGAATCAACTCGAACTTTTTTTCATATATCATAAAAATGAAAAGTGTAAAACCTCTGAAAAATAGATTTACCCTTATTGGTAAACCAAGATTACCGCTGAAAAATTTAGGATCGGTGATGATGCTATATATAGTGTCGTGCGAAGATTATCCTGATGGTTTAGAAACCTATATGGTTGTTAAGATAACGTTTTGATATCATACAAATTTAGACAGTTGCACTCCATTGCAGATAGTACAACCCGCAATAACCAAAAGGCAGAGCCAAATTAATGACCCTGCC
>CAYXQX010000795.1:840-1735 GCA_964467485.1 uncultured Porphyromonadaceae bacterium
GTTAAGATAACGTTTTGATATCTAATGAAATTAGAGTGTTGCGCTTAATAGCAGCAACATGGAATTGAGGTGCAATCAAAACATACAAAATATACCTTAGAGGCACGTTCAAAAAAATGCAGAGCTATCTAATGGAGTATATGTCATAAAAGTCGATTTTTTTGTTCCATTGAGAATCTAATCTATGATTTCCCTGGACGAGGAAAAACCTTCTGCAATACCCCCGAAAACCTAATCCGGACAAGCCCCGAAAGCGGGACAGGCCGGTTCTAATTTTGCGCCCTTAACTACATTCGATATCATGGCAGCAGGTGCAGGCGAGATTTCAACTTTTTGTATATTGTTCGTTGGGATGACAACAAGTTTTCCATCCAACTCGACCCCGATATAGTTGGCATTCATACTGCGTTCGATTTTGGTTCCAGCATTCCTTTGTCTATCTTCGTTTGCCTCAATCTTAAATACAATCGGATCTCCTGAAAGAAGATGTATAGAAATAGTTGCTTCAGATGGATTCTGCATATGTTCCCCCCTTAAAATTAATCATAAGATTCATCCAGACCCATAAGCCTCAAAATAGAGATTCTGATGAACCCTACCCACGGCAGAATATTAATCTCATTTAATGTATCTTGCCAAAAGGCCAATCTGAGATTACCTCTTTTATTTACACATAAAACCGAAAGGGCAAACTCTGTCACGTGGATCTGCCCTTAACGTTAAAAAGACAATAATCTCCTTCATATATATTTTTTGTTTGAGATAGTTGATGCTTTTGAAAGGTAAACCAAAATGCTGCTTATTCATTTCCTTCAGCATTCTCTATTTCATTTTACGAGCCCCTTAAACTCATAATATAACATTCTCTGTCAAAATGCATCGCCATTCCTTCTGA
>CAYXQX010000796.1:0-1733 GCA_964467485.1 uncultured Porphyromonadaceae bacterium
ATGAAAAAAAAGAGAGAGCTGTTATCAACATAGATAATCAAGTAAGAGGGGAATTTGTTGGTAAAATTAAACAAGGGTTTATTTCGTCTGCACAAATGAGAATTATTAATGCAAGAATTGCCAAGCTGCAAAATCAAATTAACACAGATTACAGACCAATTCAGTCGAGCATGTTTCAATTGAAAGACTCAGTATTACTTTTTGATTTTGATTATAAGGCAGTCCACTGTTATACAATAAATGCAAATTTACTTTGGCGAACTGATATACATGTGGAGTTAAACAAAGATTTTACTGGTCGTGTGCATTATGATAAGATATCAAATAGATTTTTTCTTGAATTTGTAAACGTTCAATTATCCTACCTTATTGAAATTGATCCTCTTACAGGTGAAGAGATTCAGACCATACCAATACGAAAATTCAAGCATATTGATCATATAAGCGTCTACAATAACAGGATTTTCTTCTTACATCAACCAGATTTTGGTGACAGAGGGAAGAAGATTTATTTCCTGGACATATAGTATGTTTCAGGCCAGCACATTTCGGTTTAGCTCTAGTCTAAAGTTAAAGGATAATTGCTAATTTCACGTGTTCTCCTTATTATTCATATTACACAGATGAGTGATGCTTGTCAGACTAGCAGATTTGTAATTCTATTGGGGATTCTTTATTTAATTGTTGGGTGTTCTTCTGACATCGACATTCTTACTGAAAATAATCGGACTACACCGTGTGTAATATGTATGCTGAATCCATGGGATTCAGTTCATGATATACGTTTACAAAGATCATTTCTGATCAGGGATAAAGAAGGCGCTCAACTGAATGATTCCGATTCTATTTATTTTCAGGAGGCAGACGTCTGGATAACAGGCATACTCAATGGAGAGGAAAAATTCAGCTATGATTTTAAAAAAGTTTATCTTGAAAAGGAATCCGGCAAGTTTACAGGAAGCAACCATCATGTATATAGATTAAATCAAAAACTACCTATTAATCTTGACGGAAAAGATCGATTTTCTCCTGGTCGTCCAGATATTGAATATTTATCCTTTTCAATTTATATTCATGATTTGGATACCCTCATCCAACATAAGATTCCTGTGTTTTCTCCTATTTTGGTCACTAGTACACCCTCTACCAAGAAGGTTTTTATGTATGGCTATGAGACAACAAAGTTCTATGGTAAATACAAAAGTCTAATTGGTAATACTAGACTCAGTGCTGGGGAGATTGTATACAGGTTTCATATCTCGGAATATGGTGAGGGATTTGGCTATGATACAGTATATTATCATTCAGGGGTATCTGACCTTCGTAAACCTGAGCTTTTGTTCAATAAAATAATGATGAGTGTCGATATCACTGATGAAAGAATTCGGACAAGGGTCTTTCATACAATGGATGTGTGTTGGACCCTAAGCGATCTGGCATTGATGGAGTTTACCAAAGCTAATTCAAACTGGGTTGGGATGCTGGATTATCCCCTATGTCAGATCCCAGGGGTTTTTGGTTTTATATCACCAAAGATATATGGTGAGTTGAACGATCTGGTTCTAGATAACAGGTCTATGGATTCCTTATGTAACGGTCAAAGGTGGAAGCATCTTAAGTTTAGACATTGGTGAAAATGGAGGTTTATTTATACTTATTTCTCTAGCAGAGAAAAAAGCCACCCACTCATCCATCCCAACCATCCACTCATTCTGCATTGATAATTGTTTTGT
>CAYXQX010000797.1:0-354 GCA_964467485.1 uncultured Porphyromonadaceae bacterium
ACGTCTCCAACATCCCCGGATTTCAAACTTAAAATCTCATCCAATACAATTGACTCAGAATCATCAGTTACCAGGTTGGTCGCTTCATTCTCGCAACTAAATAAGAAGATAGAGAGCAACAGGCTAAATAAAAAGGTGATCTTGTTTTTCATTTTATAAAAATTTTGAGATTAATAATCGCTTTTGATGATAAAACGCGATGCTTGCTTTTTACCCTACCTTTTTGTCGATTATTTTTAAATAATTATTAGGTATAACTATTTCATCGCTCATAATTTTTAATTTCACCATTCATAATAGCTTAATTCTTCACAAACCGTATAAACCAATGATAAAGCTCAAGTACTCGGTTTT
>CAYXQX010000797.1:364-1707 GCA_964467485.1 uncultured Porphyromonadaceae bacterium
CATGTATTTTTATGTTTAGCAGTTCTGTTTCCTATTCTCAAAAAGTAAAAACTTCCTCCAGATTATCTTTTACAATAAGTATTTCTGATTCCCTTTGTCCGGAACCGGTCACAGGGAGGATGTTTTTGATAATCGCTAAGGAGGATCGCTGGGAACCACGTTTTAGGATTGGTCGCACTGGTACCCCTTTTTGGGGAGTTGATGTGGAGAGTCTGGCCGCAGGTGAAAAGGCTGTAGTTGGCAGTGAGGTGCTTGGTTCGCCTTTGGAGAGTATTTCTGAGTTGCCTCCCGGAGAGTATTTCGTTCAGGCTGTTTTTAATCGCTACACAAAGTTTGAGCGAGCTGATGGTCATACTTTGTGGATGCACAAGGATCAATGGGAGGGTCAGAGCTGGAAGCGTTCGCCGGGAAATATTTACAGCGACGTAAAAAAAGTTAAGATTGATCCTGCCAAAAAGGGCAAGATAGAACTTGTGCTTACTCATGTCATTCCACCATTCGAAGCTAATAAGGATAGCAAGTATGTAAAGCATATTAAAATCAAGAGCAAGCTATTATCCGATTTCTGGGGACAGCCAATGTATCTGGGGGCTACCATTCTCCTGCCGGAAGGATATGATACTCATCCTAATGTTTATTATCCAAGCATCCATTATCATAGTCATTTTTCTACCAGTCCACCTTTCGGTTTTGGCAGGGGTAGAGAGATGGATGAAATTTGGAAAGGATTAAACTTCCCGCGCTTTATAGCAATAAAATTCCAACACCCATGTCCGTATTTTGATGATTCTTACGCAGTTAACTCGCCTTCATGCGGACCATTTGGTGATGCAATACATCAGGAATTAATCCCTGAGATTGAGAAACAGTTTAGGTGCATTAAAGAATCATATGCACGAGTTTTAACCGGAGGATCAACAGGAGGATGGATATCTTTTGCTTTACAGGTTTTACATCCTGATTTTTATGGTGGTACCTGGTCTTTTGCACCTGATCCCTTGCATTTTAATAATGTTGAAGGCATTAATATTTATGAGGATGAAAATGCCTATTATAAAATCCATGAATGGAGGAAGGTTCCCACGCCTAATTCAATTGTTCCTTCAACGGGGATGGTATCATTGACATCCAGACAGAGGAATTATTACGAACTTGCTCAGGGTACAAAGGGCAGATCAGGTGGTCAGCTGGATATCTGGTCGGCTGTTTTCGGGCCCCTCGGTGATGATGGATATTTTAAGCCGCTTTTTAATAAGGTAACGGGTGAAATTGATCCTGATGTTGCAATATATTGGTCTGAACATTATGATATGAGAAATTATTTGGAAAAGCACTGGAGTAGG
>CAYXQX010000798.1:0-1695 GCA_964467485.1 uncultured Porphyromonadaceae bacterium
CTTTTCTTTGTGCACTTGCCTGGTCCCAATGTTCATTATTCTTCTCTCCTCCCCAGTATTGGTAATTTCGTCCATCCATACTTGTTTCAAAAGTAACTCCATCAGGATAAAAAATCCAACTTCCCTGTTCATGAAGGAAACTTGCCGAAATAGATTTAAGCTTCTTAGTCTCTTTATAGTCAATCGTAACAATCATATCATCCCCTTCCCATCCAAGCCATTCTCCTCCGGCAAAATCGAGTAAACCTTTTCTGCCATCTATAATTGTTAACTGATCTTTTCCCGGGTATTTAGGGCTTGGAGCGTTTTTAAAGCTCATTGAGAATGTTGCCTTTGTGTAGGAGCCTTCTCTGATAAAGCTTGAAACACCTCGATGGTCAATAGCAACAGCCCTGAGCATAGTTGATTCAGTAAAAACTAAAGGTTTGGTATATTTAAGGCTTAAACTAGTAGGATCACTACCATCCAGTGTGTAATAAATCTGGTTTCCGTCCTCAGCAGTATTTAATTCCACCTCTATTTCATCTGTAAAGGCTCCTCCAGTAGGATTTATATTGAGCTCAGGCATTCTTTTGTATATCCCCACAAAGCTTAAGGCTGGAGTCCAACGAGCCTGCAAGAGCCTCAGTCGCAATTTTTTTGCAGTTTGTGGGGAAAAACGGAGCATTCGCTTATTTCCAATAGTGGTACTGCGGGTTATCTCTTTCCAACGTTCACCTGTCCAAATCTCCAGGGAGAATTGTTCAACTCTTTGTCCCAGAGCGATATTTTCCTGTAAAACCAAACAATCGAAGTTAATCTCTTCATCTAACTCGAATTCCAGATCGGCTTCAGTATCTCCCTTTTTAGCCGACCAATAAATCTCTCTTCCAGGTTCAAGCAACCCTGCAGTTCCATTAGTCATCGAAGAAGAAGAGGAACTTATTTTCGAATTATCGAGGAGGTTTTTTGTAAAAATATCATCCCTGATTTTCTTAAGATCCATTAGAGCTTTCACATCATTCTCGTGGATCAGACCTCTTGTATCAGGAGGAACATTTAGAAGAAGCAAGGAATTTCTACCCACGGAGCTGAACCATATATCCAGTAACTTCTCAGGAGACTTAACCTTTTCATCCTGATTCGAATGATAGAACCAACCCGGCCGTATTGAAACATCTACCTCGGAAGGATACCACACCAGTGATTGTGCTTTAAGAATCTTGCTCCTGCTACCCAGATCAGAGGCCATTTTATCCCCCATAGGAATATATACCCCGTCTGTTTCAGACTGCTGTGATGCTTCGGCAATATTATCCTGATCGACAAACTCATGTGGCACAACAGACCATTCCATCACTCTTCCGTATCCTGATTCAGTCCCAACCCAGCGTACATCAGTACCCATAATAGCTATTACAGCTTGCGCTTGTAGCTCCCTGATAGTGCTGAAATATCTTATCCAATCGTATACCTGCTTCTTGCCATTAGGACCTTCACCACAAGCACCATCAAACCAAACTTCATCAACAACACCATACTGGGTAAGCAACTCCGTCAACTGGTTCACGAAATAATCATTATACTGATCCGTGCCATAAGTTTTCTGATTCCTATCCCACGGAGAGAGATAAACACCGAACTTAAGCCCTGCCTTATGACAAGCATCTGCAATCTCTTTAACAACATCCCCTTTTCCATCTTTCCAGGGTGAAC
>CAYXQX010000799.1:0-1693 GCA_964467485.1 uncultured Porphyromonadaceae bacterium
TCTTTTACAAAAGTACAATTTCCTTTTCAATTTCAATTATTCTTCTGATGAAAATGTGAATTTTCGCATTTTTATGAATTCTTTTGTAATTTGAAGTAAAGCACGCCGTCTAATTATTAATTTTGAAACCTACACACTATAAAAACCTGTTATGAGACTTAGAAACTTACTTTTCACAATTATTGGTGTATTAGCTTTTACAATTAGCGTTAATGCTCAGGAAATTACCAACAAATCGTTGGAATCTATTTCTGCTGCTGAAATCAGGGATCATATTTTCTTTCTCGCTTCGGATTATATGAATGGACGGGAAGCAGCAACACCTGAATATGAGATTGCAGCGCAATATGTTGGTTCTCAGTTTGCTGCGGCGGGCCTTCAGCCTGCTATAGTAAAAGAGGATGGTAGTAAATGCTATTTCCAGGATGTACCATTCAACCGTACAACATATAATGACGAGATATTATGGAAGATAAGCAAAGATGGAGACGTAAAGAATCTTGTTCATCAAAAGGATTTCAAAGTAATGTATGGAAATAATCTGAACCATGAACACCTGGAATTGGTTTGGGCAGGTTATGGCATTGAGGATAAGAAAAGCAAATGGAATGATTTTGAGGATCTGGATATTACAGATAAAATGCTGATCTGCATATCTGGAGCACCCGTAAAGAACGGAAAACCGGTTCTATCTGAGGAAGCACATGAGAAGTATACAGGAGAGAATGCAATGCGGTCGAAAATGATGAACTTATTTAGTCGTGGGGCTGCCGGGGTAATCATAGTTAATTTGGATAATACTGCAGGTCCGGGATTTGACCAGTCTCCTAGCACCTTTAAAACAGAAAAAATTTCATATCGTGCAAGTCAGGGCAGACAGAACAGGAGATCATTCCCATCATTTTATATTGGAAATCCAGAGATTTTAAATGTTTTAATGGCTGGTAATAAGAATAATCCATTAAATAATCCTGATGATATTCTTAAAAATTATAAACCCCAGGTATTGAAGGACACTTACCTTGATGGCTCAGTAGAGGTGCTTATGGAGGATGTGATCAATTCGAGCAATGTGGTTGGTATAGTTCCTGGAACTGATCCTGAGCTGAAGAATGAGTATATTGTTGTTGGTGCCCATCTCGACCATATTCCAAATAGTAAGGGCCAGGTTTGTAATGGTGCAGATGATAATGCCAGTGGATCATCAGGAGTTATGGAAATTGCCGAAGCATTAGCTATGAACCCATGTAAACGATCTGTGATATTCATTACTTATACTGCCGAGGAAAAAGGACTACTGGGATCGAAGTTTTTCGTTAGTAGCGATGCTTTTCCAAAGGAGCAGATTAAATTCAATATCAATCTGGATATGATTGGCCGTAGCTCACCTGAGAACGAGAAATCCAGAGCACATTATGTTGTCACTAATAAGAAGTATTTAAAAGTGTTGGATGCTTTTATTAATGAGGTTAACGATGGAGTGACCGACTTCCCACTCATTATTGACAATGATCAGAACTCTCCGGGCGGAAGCGACCATCAGAGCTTCATTAAAGAAGACATCCCTGCATTTTTCTTTTTCTCAGGACTTCATGAAGATCTTCACCGGCCAACAGATGATGCTGATAAAATTGACTATGCTAAAGCAGAGAGTATCTCTAAGCTGGGATATCTGCTTACTGAGAAACTTGCC
>CAYXQX010000800.1:0-1688 GCA_964467485.1 uncultured Porphyromonadaceae bacterium
ACCCCGATTGGCATAAGGCTGATATCAGAATATTCCAACTCTATAAAAAAGAACAGCTTGAGGAGAAGCAGAAACAAATACAAAACCTCATATTAACCGGTCGTCTGCCTATCACCAATAAAAATCTGGAATGGATTGAGGAAAAACCAGGAACAAACTTCAAATCACTGGTTAATGAAAAATCCTCTGAAGCCGGATTATCACTTATTGGATTTCACCGAGGACAGGTAAAACATGAAGGCAATAAGGTATTTACCGGATATGAAGTGAATAACCATATTCTCTTTCTAAATTCTCATAAGCAAATCGATATAGATTAAGCCCATTTACATTTCGCCGTGTGCGCACACGGAACACAAAATATACATATCTTTGCCG
This sequence comes from uncultured Porphyromonadaceae bacterium, assembly GCA_964467485.1. Taxonomy (GTDB): domain Bacteria; phylum Bacteroidota; class Bacteroidia; order Bacteroidales; family UBA12481; genus JAUVKA01. The sequence goes on from CAYXQX010000800.1 coordinate 379, forward strand.
AGTAACGGAGTAACGGAGTAACGAATAACGGAATAAGAATGAACCTTCAACAAGTATTAAAAGATCTTCAGCCCGAAAAGGAATTTTTCATCGGGATAGATTCTGATGGGTGTGCTTTTGACACGATGGAAATAAAGCAGAAAGAATGCTTTTGTCCTAACGCTATCAAGCACTGGGAGTTACAGCAAGTTTCCAAATATGCAAGGGAAACATGGGAGTTCGTAAATCTTTATTCAAAAACCAGGGGGACAAATAGATTCCTGGCCTTGATAGAGTCTTTGCGGGTTCTATCATTGAGGCCTGAAGTAGAAGCGCGGGGTGCCAAAATCCCCGACCTGAGTCCACTGATAGAATGGACAGAAAAAGAGAGCAAGCTGGGTAATCCAACTCTTGATCAATATGCTAAGACGGCCAACAATGAGATTATCGATCGTGCCCTGGTTTGGTCCTTATGCGTGAATGCAGATATTAAAGATTTGATTTATGGGATTCCGCCCTTTGCTTTTGTGAGGGAAAGTTTGGAAAAGATGACAGCACTTGCCGATACCATAGTTGTATCACAAACACCTGTTGAGGCTCTCAAACGGGAATGGAAAGAAAACCATCTTGATCACTTCGTACGACTGATAGCCGGTCAGGAATACGGCACAAAAACCGAACATCTGGCTCTGGCTGCAAAAGGAAAATATCCTGATGAAAAAATCCTTATGATAGGAGATGCTCCCGGTGATCTAAAGGCTGCAAAAAACAATGGAGTATTGTTCTTCCCAATAAACCCAGGCCATGAAGAGACATCCTGGGAGGGGCTATATAGCGAGGGGCTTGAGAGGTTTTTTAGCGGAAGCTACGAAGGATCATATGAGAAAAGCCTTATTTCAGCATTTAACAACTTGCTACCCGAAAAACCATCATGGGAGAAATCTTAATTATCTAATTTGGAATAACTTAACATGACAGATAAAGAATTAAAAAACAAGCTATTACAAGAACTAGACAATCTTGGGCCTAAGAAAAGGGTGCTGGTAATTCCACCTGATTATACCCGCTATCACTCCTATGCCGGCCAGCTAACAGAATGGATCTGGGAGTATTATGGAGACTCGGTTAAGGCCATCCTTCCAGCTTTAGGCACGCATTCTCCTATGACGGAGAAGCAGATCAGTCATATGTTTGGAAAAGTACCATTAAGTCTTTTCAGGAACCACGACTGGCGAAATGATGTTGTGACACTTGGCCATGTTCCTGCTGAGTTTGTGAAGGAGGTAACGGAAGGGAAACTAGATTTCTCCTGGCCTGTTCAGGTGAATCGC
>CAYXQX010000801.1:0-1685 GCA_964467485.1 uncultured Porphyromonadaceae bacterium
TTCGTACATCTGCCTTACCTTTAGTTCCGTGCTGCTTATAAAACCTTTCAACTGCATTTATGTATAATTCACAATATTCAATTTCTTGTTGATAATTATTTGCTTTCCTGGAAAGAATCGCCACACGTTCAAAATAGTATGGTGCTGGTACAAGATCACCTTTCTCCATTGTCTTTAGTTCAGCGTCACAGTATTTTTTCATATATTCAATGTCGTGCTTCTTTTCTTCAGCATATTCCCAAGTTTGTTTTCCTTCTACCAGATTTGCACCTCCCGTAACTTCTGAGATTAACTCGGCGCTGGTTTTTGGCTCACCATTCGGCTTTTTAATCTGAGGTATTTTCTTTCTGAATAATTTACTTAAAAGACTCATCGAATCTCCTTACCACCTATCGATGCCTTCACCGGCGGGCGATTAGCGATCGGTGAATGTGAATGCTATGAATATTAAGATATTAATCATAAAATCTTACCACCTCCGGCTGAAATCACTCCAAGTGAACCTGTACTGATATTCGCTTTTTCATGAATTAACCTAATAACTGTTTCTACATCATTAATGGTTTTTTCAGTTACGTTTTTTGTACAACGTTTTTCCCAGTCTGTTTTTGGTAATTTTCTTTTAATAGGTTTTACTTTTAATTGAGTCCATTCATCATAAATTGTAACTGTCCTTGCATGCGCCATATGGTCGCGAAATTTCCACAGTAATTTGATAGATTGGAAAGGCTCTTTCCCAAAATCCATATCAATTTTGAGATGATTGCAAATCATATTTAATTTATTCATCTTCGGTATTCTTTCTACATCATCCCAAAATGAAAACATTTTTTCACCAGCAAAATTTAGATAAGCTTCAAAACAAAAAGCAATTAGAATTTGAGCATTCATATACATATAGTCACTGAAAGGTCTTATATTATTATTATTTTTGAGTACTTGCGTTGCAGAAAGCCATAAAATCGAATGTGTAAATATGGTATTTTCTTGTTTGATCTTAATGCATTCTTTAGGTTTCATGTAAACAAACTCCTAACGATAAGCTCACCAGCCCCTCTGCCTTACTCAGCTAGGACCGCCGGATTATGAAGCGTCTGGTGAAGCGTTGGGTTAGGCATTTTCTTCAGTCAGCTTATCCGTAAGTGTAGAAATCTCCCGATCTATTCTCTTAATTTCCGCCACTATTGGTTTTGCCGTTTCAGGGAACTTTTCCAGAGCCAATCTTAATATGCTCATCCAGTTCAGGTTGTTTCTTGCTCTTGCCGTTTCGATTTGATCAATGGGATGAGATTTTCCTTTCTCTTTATCTGGCTGCCATTGAATTGATACAGAGAATTTTTCAAAACTCCACTGTAGTTTCTCTTTGATCTCCTGCTTCCCTGCAAGCCAATCTTCTTTCGTTAGCCCGAGGAAGTGAACGCCCATACGCACGCCATTTTTCAAAATGTTTGAACGTCTGAAACCCTCTTCCTGAAATAAGAACTTCTTATGCAACTTTACAACAGCATCGTTTCCTTCAATTACTTCACAGTTCAATTTTTCCATTCCTAAAGATTCAAAAATAAAGCAAATAAATGAATACTCAAGAGCTGAACCAAGACCCCCACGTGCAGTCTCAGTTAGGTAGTACGCCCAATCAGTCTTTTTATGGAGACGATCAATTGCATTGACACTTACAAGACCCA
>CAYXQX010000802.1:0-1681 GCA_964467485.1 uncultured Porphyromonadaceae bacterium
AGCTTCATCCCCAGTGAATTTGTTTCCGTTTCTTTTTCAAAGGGAGGTAATTCCAATTCCGCTTCAGTCAGCGGCTTTGCAACTAATTGTTTTGCTTCATTTTGCTTTAAATTAATTGTACTGCAAGATACCAAGGCAGAAACCAACAAAGCAAAAATTAGAAAAAATGAAATTCGATACATCTATTTATGATTTTTGAGTTTGTATAATATTCATAATCAATAACTAATATCCCCTTATGATGTCAAATCGTGCCAACGTTCAAGCATTTCCTTACATTCTTCCCTTGATTCCGGGAATACTTTTGGACGCAAGATGACACGGGCTCCGGTACTTGCAACCAACGAACCGATCCTGTTAATGTAATCTTTCCAGTTCTCTCCGGGTTCTTCTGCTATTCGGCTGTAAAGAACAGTTCCTGTTTCCGCACAACGTTCGAGTATGTTTTTTGTAATATATTTTTCAGGGTTTCCCAGGTCAATTGCTTTGATCTCAGGTAATTCAGTAAGCTGGTTAAACAATGTGGGATGATATCCGCAATAATGAAGAAAGGCACCACCAAAAGGATGAGCACTTTTTTTGACAAATGGTATAATGGATTGTTCTATCATATCTGGTGATAAAAGAATGGCCGTATCCTCAGCAATTCTTGCTCCGGCATGGGGAAAGTAAACTCCCTGTTCAGTTCCATGACCATGTATCATTGTTCCTGAATCCTCTTTCAATACAGCTTTCAAAGCTTTTGTAGCTCTTATATAGAGATTCAAACTAATTTCCATCAATTCTGTAGTCCAATTTCCTTTTTCCGTATCAAAAAGTGAAATAAAAATTTCATCTCCATAAAGTAAATGAGCTATATCAAATATTCCTTGTGTATCTGGCAGGTAAGCGGCTATGTTGGTTTCATTACTTTCCCGGTGGAAATTGTAAAAATCACTAGCTAATTTGAATACTTCAGAATCTATTAACTGACTATCCTGAGTGGCTCTAATCTCTTCTATTGAAAGGGGCTTCCCCGGCCAGGGCATGGAATTCTCAATCGTTTGGAAGGACTGCCCAGCCATAGCTGGTATTGTAATTACTCCCAAATTTGAACGAACTGTGGGAATACCATCAGTAGGCCATCCAATAACTGCTTTTGCCCTTTTTATTTCCGTCTCCCACATCTCCTTTGGATTATAGAAACGTCGTGGGTAATCATTCAAATCATATAAATCGGCTTTGAAAGGAGGAATTAGAATAAGACTTGTTCCTTGTCCTTCCCAAAACTTTTTATGCATTGCAATTTTATCAATCATCATAGTAAACTTTTTTATCGACGCTTAGTTTCCTGTTGCGATCTGCAAAATTTGCCATGTTATTCCACCTTTTTTAATAGCTTGTCTGGATAGGGTGAGATAACTCAAATTGAATTAATAAATCGGTTTAAAATCTAATCTATTTGGACAGATTTTAATTTATAGTTAAGAGATTTTTTAAATATATAAAACTTAGGATAATATTGAATATTTCAGTTCACCTTATCCATCCACCATTGGCTTTTCATGTTGCATATTTCCAGTGCCTTTTGAGAAGGAGATATTCATAAATATCATCCATTCTTGATTTGAATCCTTCTTGAAAATATTTGTATTCAAATCTGATATGCTTACGACCTTTTGAAGTGAAGTATGCATAGCAA
>CAYXQX010000803.1:0-1671 GCA_964467485.1 uncultured Porphyromonadaceae bacterium
GTAGTTTTAATAACTATTGGGGTTTAATTATAGTGAGATTAAAAAATAATAACGATGAATAGAAAAACATTTGTTCGAAATGCAGTTTCATTGTCAGGGATATTTCTTGTCAGCCCTTTTAATTTGTTTACCGATGATGAAAAATATGCAAATCCGGGTGTAGAAGGAAATGAAGGAAGCGGGTATTTGTGTGCAGGATTTATTGCCAAACGGAACACCCGAAACCATAAAAGCAGAGGTAATCAAAAGAGCTGAAATATTAGGAAAGGATGGAGGTTATATTATTGCACCAGCCCATAATATTCAGGAAGATACGTCGGTTGAGAATATATTGGCGCTGTTTGAGGCGGTTAAACAATAGTAACTCTAAAAAAAAGAATATGCAGCAATTTTTTCGAAAGATTAAAAAAACAAGACTATAAGATATCATACCAATTTGCTAAAATCAAACAAATAATAAATAGCTATGCGTAAAATTTTAATTATAGTACTGATGTTCTTTACAGTCTCAGCACATGCAACAGTTTCAGAACACAATCTTGTAACAAAAACAATTCGTATTGCTGATGGGGCCGATCTTCTTCAGTTACGAATTGATTACAGTAAAGGGTGTAAAATCAGTCAGGTAATTGTTAATGGCCGAAATACAATATCGCAGTCAGGAGTATTCACCTCCATAAAGACTGAGACCAATCAATATACCTCCCTGGAATCAAAGGAGCAGGCAGAAGTTTTGGTGAAGGGAAACACGATTGAAATAAGTAATATTGTTTTTGGTGATGAGGAGATGAGTGTTACCGAAACCTGGGTGTTTACACTGAGTGACAAACAGATTTTATGGGATATTAAGCGAGAATACAATCAAAGCGGAATGCTGGATAAAATGGCAATACCTGCATGGAATTTCTCCTACCTTTCTACCTGGAAGGGAGGTATTCTTAACACCGGTGGAATGGTGTGGTGTAAGTACCTGAAGAACATCGATGACACCTACGGTGTACATACCAATGGAGTAACATTCTGGGAACCGGAATCGGGAGATGGTTTTCGGGTTGAAGCAAGTTCTAAAACAGGGGAGAGTATTGCCAGTGCATTTAGCCATGGCATGGATAGTACGTTTGTATTTACCCAGTACCTCACCCCCTCGGAACTCGGACAACGCTACAACCTAAACCGTTTTGTAAGTGGCAAAGCTAATGTGTTTACTCCGTTTGAAGTAAAAAAAGGAAGCGCTGAAATTTCACTGGAACTTAGTTACGTAGATTATCATAAAGCGTACGACAGGGGCACACTGGTTGGTATTGACGCGACAGCCGTGCGTGAACTCCTTAATACAACAGGCAGGTATGGTGTAATTGATAAAAACATTATAGGCGCCAACGGATGGCTAACCAACTGGAAATGCTTGCATGAGCCTTTCTTTGCCCAGATAGGGATGGCAGTAAATGACCGGAATTATACAGATAACTTTTCTTCAACCCTTGACCAGGAAAGAGACCAAGCCATTGAAGAGGACGGACGGGTACTGGCACGCTGGCACAATGTACCTGAGAGGCAAAACAGCAACTACAATTTCAAAACCGGTTATTACGATGCTCCATGGGGATATACCATTGATGCCCAACCCGGGCAGGTAATCAATACCGTTGAGCAGTTTCATCAAAACGGTGA
>CAYXQX010000804.1:0-586 GCA_964467485.1 uncultured Porphyromonadaceae bacterium
TTTATGGAAATAACTAAAAAGCACCAAAAATGGATAAGATTTCTTTTGATTTAGACAAAACCTATTCTATGAATATGGAACAATTGGTTTATGAGATGATACGGACAAAAGCATACGTTGCCACAATCCTTGAAACTTTGTCAAAAGACCTTAACGAAGAGGATCAGAGGATAATTGACGAGAAAGTTAAGTCTAATACAGAGATATTCATGAAAAATTTTCTTGAGACAGCAGATAAGCTTGGTAGCTTAGAAGAAGGCGAATAAGCAATTCTGGGATACATTAGTACCTAATATTTACATCCCTTAAGCTCAGAAGCCGTCCAAAGTGTTGACCCTCTGTACGGCTTGTCTGCTGTGCGCTTCATCATGGACTCGAACCATGAAACCTCTTTTTATCTGGCAAATGGATGATGTCAAGCCCCTTTACTTTTCCGCTTCACTACCTTCAACTCCCCTCGGAAAAACGGATGATCTGCCATCTTGTAAGCATTATCTTCTGCTGACATCTGTATGTATCTCATGAAGGCTTTTTCGGTCTTATGGCCTGTGATTTTCATGATTGAGAGTACTGGTACATCTGCTAA
>CAYXQX010000804.1:596-1669 GCA_964467485.1 uncultured Porphyromonadaceae bacterium
AGTAGGCGTTTGTGGCAAATGACCTTCTTCCAGTATGGGTTGAAATCAGTTGTTTCTTTGTTTTAAATTCTTCAACAGGCATACCCCCTTTGGTGATTCTCACAGGCACTTTCGCATTGAGTTTGGCTTCCCCACCAATCGTTTTTAAGTATAGATTCATTTTTTGGTTGGAGATTACCTTGGGGAGTTCCTGGTCATATTTGGCTAATATCTGTAGCACTTCTAATCTTAAGGGAATAACAACCAGCTCTCCTGTTTTTGTGGTTGCTACATTTAGGAATGTACCTTTTTTATTTCTGGATATGTGATCCTTGTTTATTTGATGGTAGTCAGAATACCTTAATCCTGTGTAGCAACCAATAAGGAATAAATCCTTCACCTTATCAAGTCTAAGGTTTTTAGATAAATCCAAATCCGCAATTTTTTTTATTTCCTCCTCTTTGAGGTACATGGTTGGATTCCTTTCCTCCACCACTTTGAACCTTTTCTTTCTTAAGTCCTGGTTAACAGTGAATCCTCTATCATCGGCATCTGATAGGAAAACTTTCAAGTTCTTGATATGAGTGCCGAGGGTGTTAATACTCTTTCCATTATCTATGAAATATTTAACGAAGGCATCGTAGAAATCTATATCAACATCAGCCAACTTATAGTGCGTACTGGTTTCCTTCTCAAAAGCCATTATATGGTTCAGAGTAGTATTATAGTTGCGCAAAGTGTTTTTTTTCTTGTTTGACCTTGCCTTGAAACCTTCTATAAACTTGGTAAGGAAAACCTCATCATGCTCTGCCTCAGTTTCCAATTTCTTGTACTGTTTGTCTAATTCTTCCCTCATTTGCTTCGGTGTAGGGATGATGCCATTATATCTGAAATGCTCGTAAACATCATCAGCTATTGTACTGAGTTTTTTTAGCCTTGAATTATATTCTCTATGCTTTGATGATTCCCCATAAGTAAATTTCCCTTCCTTCAATTCAGAGTTTGAAACAGCGCACCTGCCCTCCTCTTTGACCCAATATATTGGATTAACCTTTATCCCTGGATAATACACCAGTCTCTGACGATCATAATAT
>CAYXQX010000805.1:0-1666 GCA_964467485.1 uncultured Porphyromonadaceae bacterium
TATTTTATAACTAAACTGTATTTCAAAAAAAAACAGATATTGAAAACATTAAAGAAATGAATCAATATCTGTTATATCTAAATGGTTTAATTAATTAGGAACGTTTTTTAATTACTCAGGTTTGGGTTTTTTACAGCATCGACAGACGGATACGGAGCAAAATAGTTATCTTTAGTTGGCTGATTTACAATTGGATTTTCACTTGGATCACGCTCTAAAACTGACGCTTCAACTCTTTCCAAACGAACTAAATCATACCATGGATCAGTGCACCAAAAACCACCTGGGAATTCCCATGCTCTTTCCTGAACAACAGAATCTCTAAAAGCTGTTTGTGAGAGTCCCGATGTAAGGTCTGGAAGACCTGCCCTGTTCCTTACATCATTTACCGCCTGGTAAGTAGATGCATCAGGAGCAGAAGACATAGCTTTTGCTTCGGCATAAATCAACAAGGTATTAGCATGGGTAATCGCAACCTGTGGGCGACTGTTTTTCCAGTTCATTCCTTCCCATGGTTTATCCCAGTCGAATTTGCCATCCCAGTATTGTTTGTAATATGGATGGCCCTTAGCCAATTCAGTATAATCTAATGTATCTCCATTCTCCATTGGGAATTCCCACATAAAAATGGCATCTTTTCTCGGGCCTTCCGGATAGCTTTTGAAAAAATTCAGATCAGCGTAAAAAACATCCCATCCGCCATATTCACCAGGTAAGCCACATAATGGACATCCCCATTCATTATCGTTATAAAAAGCCATAACTACTTCATCGCATGATTGATTTTCGTAGTTATAATCTTTTGAATATAAGTCAGCGATATTGTCCATCAGTTTATATCCCCAGGTACCTGCACCGTCAATTACTTCTTTCGCTTTACTTGCAGCAAGAGCGTACTTCGGCGCATCATTTAATGGATATCCTGCCATACTTAAATATACATAAGCTAACAGAGATTTTGCAGCTCCATTGGTAAAGGCAACACCTGCCCTTTTCGAATCATCATTCCAGTCTGTAGGAAGAAAATCTTCAGCAATCTGTAAATCTTCAATAATTACTTCATATACTTCCTGAGGACCGGTAAGAGTCATATCATTTGATACCTCCTCTGTACTAAGATAAAAAGGTATTTCGTTGTACATTCTAACTAACTGAAAGTAAATAAATCCCCTGATAAAGTGTGCCTGACCAGCTGCTTTTTTCTTTGCTTCTTCAGAAGCGTCAGCACCTTCATAATTGTTAAGAATTGTATTACATGCATTAATTGCCTGATAAGCATAGCTCCAAAATCGGAGCATCTCGCCATTGTCACCTTCTGTATTAAATACATCAACTTCGACAACATTATTAAACTGAGAGGTTTTATCTCTCCCTGCGGAAGTATATGCAGTAGCATTTGCATAAAAATATGCATCATTTAATGTATTATATACACCTGTAACAGCCATTTCCAGATCGCTTTCTGTGGCGTAAAAATTTTCAGGATAAATATCTCCTTTGGGAGAAATATTCAAAAAATCCTCGGAGCATGAAATAAGCATGCTGCTTAATATAAATATGATTAATATCTTTTTCATCTTTTAATAAATTAAATTAATTAAAATACCATTGAAACTCCAAATGTAACGGTTCTAGGTAATGGTTGAGTACCAAAATCACATCCTCC
>CAYXQX010000806.1:0-1655 GCA_964467485.1 uncultured Porphyromonadaceae bacterium
ACGATCCACCTCAACTAAGCAGGAGTTTTGAATTGTACCCAAGACAAGACTTCTGGCGACCATTAACATGTTACTTAAACCCGTCAAATTCATCCCATTATCTCGCCCAGAGTAAGAGAAGGATGACCCGATCTTGGCATTACATTCCCATTCACTATTCACTAATCACTGTTCACCCGTCCCAAATTCCCGAGTTCCTCCATTCACTATTCACTTCTTTTCCCATTCACTTTTAAAGTATTTCATTTCCTACATAAATAACTGAGTTAATTAGCTCCAGCTCAGCTAAGGCACCGATATCTTCGCCATTTTCATCTATCAATTGCATATTGCACAAGCTGATCTCACTTTCACCAATATTAACCCCTTTTAATGAAAAAGTAAATAATATCCCACTTCCCTTGATCCTGTCTATCTCGTCTGTTTGAGTTAAGCCCATACAGATATTAAGGCAGCCGGTTTCTAAGACACATTCACATAATGGCTCAATATCCCATATACTTCCCACATGAACTTGATCTGATTGGAGTTCTACTATCAAGGGATCAAAGACAAGTTCTAATATCATTCCAGCGTTGTTTAATTTCTTGCTTCATTGATTATCCTCATTGGAATCAAGCTGTTTATGTACTTCTTTGGCAATCTTCTTCACGGATTTTTGAGGAGTAGGTAAATCTTCAGGCATAGTACCCCCGATTTCTTTGATTGTCTGTCGAACTTTTTCACCAATTTCGTGATGAGTTTTATTAGCAGCAGATTTACACTTAATGTTTTCTCTTTTCAGTTTATCTTCGGTTTGCGTAGCGCGAAAGAGGTTTGCAGCCAGCTCTGTACTTCCCATATAATCGAGTATTTTATGGCTTTTCTTCAGACCCTTTTTAGCATGAATATCAGCAGCTTTCAAACCACCATAAAGCCCCATATAACCATAATTCTGGAAGACTGCGTAATCCATATTAGTTTCCACACCAGCATCTTTAGCAACATCAGCTAATTGCTTATTGTGAGATTTCAGTTCATTGCGAATTGCCAATCTTTTTTTATCTTCGGAAAGTTGTTCAAACTGTTCTTGCAGTTCCTGTTTCCGGGTTTGTATTGCAAAGTAAGTTTGAGCATTTGCTATGATTGATTTTGAGGGATCACTATTTTGAACAATCAGATAGCAGGCATATCTTGACAGCGCATAAGAGTTCATCTCTCTGGAAGCACCTGAACCGATCTCAACCATCTCGGTGATTTCACCGATATGGTCTGATACATTTTCACCACTGTTTTCACAAGCAATTTTTGCTTTTTCAATAACTTTTTGGAAGTTTCTAAAATCTTTATAATCGAGAATTTTAGCCAGCTTTCGAGCCAACCAGAATTCAGAGCCAAATTCATTGATCTTCTTGATACTTTCAAAAATCGAATTTTCCTTATTGATCATAATATCTTTAGCCATAAAATCCTCCTTATAAATCGAGCTCATCCTGATATTTTTTCATTAGCTTTCCTAAATTTCAAACTTGCACCAAAAATTGTTCAATGGTTTTAGTGCGTCAAGTTTCTTATATGTCTATATGGCATCCCTCCGTTAATCCTAAGCACCATAAAAGGATGGGATATATTCTCGTTGGAACTTTATTCAGTTTCTTACTTGCTGTTATTTTTTC
>CAYXQX010000807.1:0-1649 GCA_964467485.1 uncultured Porphyromonadaceae bacterium
AATCACTGTCCGGCTTCATCCGGAATAGGTGTCCGTTTTGCTCCGGATTTTGCATAGTGTAAAGGCTTTAATTATTGCATCATATAAAGTTAATAAAAGAGAATTATTATAACCACCACATCCATATAAACCCTTCCAAAATCCTAGCTTTCACTCAGTATAACTGAGATTGGGTACATGGGCATAGCAAATGCATAAACTTTTTTCTCAAGAGTATGATTCTACTAAATATGCTATACAGGCTACTTCTCCCACGAAAAAGTTTCACACATCTCTACGCCCATATGCCCAATCGTACTGTTTATGGGGATTATTGAGGGTTTATGTAGGATTTAGAAGGTTTCTGTGGGTTGTAAATTGGTAGTGTTTTGAGCTAGCCCAAGGTATAACCCCACATAAACTTGGGGAGGGGGCATTAGTGTTAATTGGTCAACTCAACTGCTACTTTACTATTAACTATAACATTTTGACTATTTGCCTTGCAATAGTCTTATTTAACATTGGGTCTTGAAGAAATATATTCAGTGCGAATCCTACGCAAGTATATCGGCATTTCAGCCAAATCAGCAGGATATCTATTCAATCCGACACGCAATTCAACAAACCAAACATCAATATCATATCCATCTAGGGCAATAAGTCCAGATATAAATCGTATATAAGAGCCTATTGGCATTAAGCCAGTATCGGCAATTTTTTTGAAAGTTAGAAAGACTGCAGGATCAATTGAATCCGACCCCAGATTCCATCCACGAATTGCCGCAAGTAATTCTTCCTCATTCAAAGGTTTTTGATTTTTTCCTACAGAATCCATCTGTGCACGCTGATTAAATTCTTTTACGGCTATCGTCACAGGTACTTCTTTTTGGTATCCATGAATTCTTAAAGATTCTTCAGAATCTGTCTGACAAGAAACCTGCAGCAATCCAAAAATAAAAACTAGATGTAGATAAATAATAACACGTATAACTAATTGTTTTTTCATTATTCCATCTTTTTTTATATACTATTCAATGACTGAGAAGGCATCACCATCATTGCTGGGGCTGCCACCCCCTCCTTTGAATCGAATAGTTCTTATATGTACAGGTTGCCCTATCCACTGATCCCAAACCTGAAGACCAATATCTGTTTCTTCAATTAAAATGGCTGCGTGATTACCGCTTGAATTATTGAGGTATTTACCGTCAACAAATGTAGCTATTGCCGTTCCTTTCCCGATACTATTCCCCTTTACCTTAACCCCTCCTTTCCAGAAACTCGTAGCTGGAGCTTTTGCACATACCTTAACAAAGGCCACACATTGGCCGCTACCAACAACAGTATTTTTGTATTTAGTAAGACCAATTGCTTTATAAGACATTTTTGTTACCTCCTTATTCCGTCTGGCGGAAATTTTAAGTTGTCAAATTATATAAGATTGTCTCTCTTTTGGAAGGAGCTTCAAAGCTCCAGTCATCACTACAAGTAATTAAAGTATCTAATCTACAGTCAAAATACTTCTGTCAGCCTAAACATTATATCAAATATAAATATAAAATTCTGATATGTCTTTATATCTGCAAGAAATTTAAAAAAATTAATAATCCCGCTGATTCTTCCCACATTGAATGGTAAAATGGGAAAATATTTTGTCTTTCCAATCAAAT
>CAYXQX010000808.1:0-1637 GCA_964467485.1 uncultured Porphyromonadaceae bacterium
ACAAAAAAGTTACTCTTTTCCGGGTCAATGGTTTTAAACGAAATAATAGGCTAAATATGCTTCTATATACCGCTATTTAATCCTGCCAATTAACAATACCGGGTTATCCTCTGCTGTTATTTGATCCAGAAGTGCTTTCAGTCTTTGTCTTATTTTGTTGTCCAGGGTATCATCAGACAAAGCTTTTTCTGCTTTTTCAATGAAATTGATAGCATCTTCTGTGATCAATAGTTGTTGATTCTGGAGGGCAGTTAATTGGTAGGTTTTTACCTCTATCCCAAGAATGTCATTGGTAATGGTTTGATTTAGGGAAGCGGATTTCTTCTTTTTATCCAGAATGAGTAATTCTCTTTTTGCATTGTAGCGGCTGGAGGAAGCTCCATTACCCAAATCAGTCAGTTTCAGATCGAGTGAATCACTGATTTCGTCATATTTGTAAAAATGGCTATTTTGCCTTTAACAGTGCCATGATCTTCTGACTGGAGCTCTCAGGAGCTTTAGCAAGTTTTAGGCTTGGATTATCAAACTGACACCACCAATTAGTATTGATCCAGTCATCAGCATGCAGTGCTCACGAGGCCCGGATATTCTACATTTTTTGGCTTAAAAACTTCACTACCTTAGAATCTCCAAACAAAAACCTAAAATTGAATCATTCAATGACTATTATTAAAATCCTTTTCAGTTTGCTGGCAGTATCTATTATTGCCCTGGCCTGCCAAAAAGAATCAACCAACGATAAGCTCATTTTTGATATTGATCAGGCAAAAGATACCATTGATTTTGACGTCGGACAACTATTCAAGTCTGGAGAAATGATCAGATTGGAGAATAAACCAGAGGCTATGATTGGTCGCATAACTAATCTAGAAATATCTGATAATTATATCGTTTTGTATAATCAGGGCGGTCGGATTATGCTGTTTAATCGTCAGGGTAAGTTTTTGCGATATATAGGACAGAAAGGGAAAGGCCCATTTGAATATGTATATGTTAATGGATTGGCATTCTCAGAGGAACAAAATCTTATTCTTGCCGACAGGGCTTTTAATGATGATTTTATAGGATACTCTATTGAAGGAGAAGGTCTGTTCAAGATTGATCGAGCCAACAAGGGATCACATTTATTCAAATTGCTAGAGTCAAGGACAATCCTGTCAATTGGTTATCACAGCGTTCCCTGGAAGGCTGGAATTAATGACTCTATCAATATATATCACATTGAATCTGATGGCTTGGTAACTTTCTCACAGTCGCCAATAAAACAATCTTATGAAATAGAAGTGGGAGGCATAAGGATACCTAAGGTTTGTTATCCTTTTAATGAATCCGTTAGAATTCACTTTGGGCAGGATACACTCTTCTCTTATGATCCATTCAGTCATAATTTAGAAGCTCTAGCCGTGTTTGCCAGCTCGTCAAGAAGCTTTGATTATCATGCAATTAACAATAATATTGAGAATGAAACGGATAAAGTGGCAGACCATTTAGGACATATTTTTGTTGAAGTCCATGCTGAAACAAAAGATTATTATCTATTACATGGAGTAGGTATTGAGCCTTTTGTTGATGAATATGACGGAAAAAAATCGAGGGGATATCCCCTAAATCGTGCGGATATTTCATAGCCAACAAAA
>CAYXQX010000809.1:0-1634 GCA_964467485.1 uncultured Porphyromonadaceae bacterium
ATGCAGTTAAAGCAGCATATCATCTTCACGAGAAGAAAAAGGACTGGGACAGCAAGGATTTATCTTTAATTTTAGGAATAAGTGACAACTTAACTAATGGACTTGTTGATGTACTCATTGATTTCAAATGGGCAAAAAAGGAGAGAAAAGGTAAGTTACATTTAACAGAAAAAGGCAAGCAACGAGGCAGGAAATTAATTCGTGCTCATCGCCTTTGGGAGAAATACCTGGTTACCCGAAAGGGAATGTCTCTTGATGAAGTTCATAGTGAAGCCAATCGCATGGAGCATGAAATAACTTCAGATGAATTGGAAAAACTTGATAATGAGCTGGGTTATCCCGCATGGGACCCCCATGGTCAATTTATTGCGGAACCTGATGGAAAAACGATGTCTCTCCCCAAAAATTCTTTGTCAGAGGCGTGGAAATCAGGAACCCGAATGAGAATCGTTAGTTTAAACGATGAATATTCACCTTTATTGGCGCAACTAATTGCACTGGGACTTAAACCAGGTGTTGACGTTGAACTTGTTGATCGCAAGCAAAATATCCTTTCTTTGCGTATTGAGGATAAAAACATTCCCATTGCAGAAACTGTTGCTAATCATATTTTTGTAGCGCCATCGCCTATCCTTCCTATGCCATTGGGAGAGCTGCCTGTCGGCAGCAGGGTTCATGTCACTGATATACAGGGAGTCGGAAAACATCAACGGCGCATGTTAGACATGGGGTTTGTGCCGGGCGCTGAAATATCTGTCATCAGAAAAGCACCATTAGGCGATCCTATCGAATACCGCGTGAAGGGCACGGCAGTAGCACTACGTAAAAATGATGCTGATACGGTTTTAGTTGAGGAATTGAATGATTGATAAAACAAAAAAAAATTTTAAGTCTTAGCGTAAGCTAAATGATCCTAAAACAGGAAGAGATTGATCATGGCAAAAGAAGATGTAACAAAGATATACGCGGTTTTTTTTGGTATTTCCAAAGAATTGTCTGAGCATGCTTTAAGCATGTTAAAAAAGCAATGCGAGGGTGTAGAATTTATTGGAGACGCCCAAGTAGAATATATAGGAAAAGATGCTTTTGATTATTGGGCTATACAGATAGATCCCGAGGTTCATGCCAATGATATTAAAAGCAATTCAGTACTCAAGGAGATAGAAGATTTAAAAGAAGATTTAGATGGATTAATTTTATTTTTCGGTAATTCTTGTGATAAAAGATTTCTCCTTACTGAACTACCAACAATACTTGTGGATGTTAATCCTTTCCCGTCACTTCAAATTGGATTCAAATGGGCATTAGAAACGGCTAAAACGAATAACACTAATTTTTTGATGGCTTCTTACAGCGATTTTGATGCATCAGAATCTATAGCTTCCTCAAGGATTCGGGATCTAACGGGAAAAGTTGAGCTATTTAAGTCAATTAATAAAATGAAAAATACCAAAATATTGGATGTTCAGGTAAGAGGCTGTGGTGTAGATCCTCACGAGCATTGGTGGAGATTAAACCAGGAGTTATTTTTAAATAGATTGAAGCAGTATTTAGGCATGGATGTAGTAATACTGGACTACAGGGATTTTTTTAAAGAATATGAAGGAATCTCTGAAAAGGAAGCGAAAACGATA
>CAYXQX010000810.1:0-1633 GCA_964467485.1 uncultured Porphyromonadaceae bacterium
AAAGCAGAAGTTCATCGTGAGGGGATTGTATATCAGCAGGAATATAAAAAAGGTATTCCGCAAGGTGATATTAGTGAAATTGGTACTACTGATAAAACAGGTACAATAATTTACTTCAAGCCAGACGAGAGTATATTTACAACGACAGACTACAGTTTCAGGATTTTAGCAAATCGTCTTAGGGAATTATCATTCCTCAATAAGAGGATTAGTTTGACACTTACTGACCATAGGGTGAAGGATGATGATGGAGTTATTTTAACTGAGTTGTTTTACTCCGAAGAAGGCTTGAAGGAGTATGTTGAGTACTTAGATGAGAGCAGGGAAAGGCTTATTGAAGATGTTATATGCATTGAAACAGAGAAAAATGATGTTCCTGTTGAGATAGCGCTTCACTACAATACTTCTTTCAATGAGAATATTCATTCTTATGTCAATAATATAAATACTATTGAAGGAGGAACGCATCTTTTAGGGTTTAGAAGAGGTTTGACAAGGACACTTAAGAGATATGCCGAAGATTCGGGTATGTTGAAAAACCTGAAATTTGATATCAGTGGTGATGATTTTCGTGAAGGCTTGACGGCAGTTCTTTCTGTTAAAGTTCAGGAGCCTCAATTTGAAGGTCAGACCAAAACCAAACTGGGTAATTCAGATGTAGCTGCTTCAGTGGATCAGGCTATTAGCGATATGCTGAAGAATTACCTGGAGGAGCATCCAAGGGAAGCTAAGCAAATTGTCAGTAAAGTTATTTTGGCTGCTACTGCAAGGCATGCAGCAAGGAAAGCCAGGGAATTGGTTCAGAGGAAAACGGTTCTTGGCGGAGCAGGTCTTCCCGGTAAATTAGCAGACTGTAGTGAGCGTGATCCTGAGAAATGTGAAGTATTTCTTGTCGAGGGAGATTCTGCGGGTGGAACGGCAAAGCAGGGGCGCGACAGGGCTTTTCAGGCTATTATGCCTCTCAGGGGAAAAATATTGAATGTTGAAAAGGCTATGCAGCATAAGATATTTGAGAATGAGGAAATCAAAAATATCTATACAGCACTTGGCGTTTCAATAGGAACTGAAGAAGATAGTAAGGCTATTAATTTGGAGAAATTGAGATACCACAAAGTTGTAATCATGTGTGATGCCGATGTTGACGGGAGCCATATTGCCACCTTGATTATGACCTTTTTCTTCAGGTACATGAAACCAATTATTGAAAGGGGATACTTATATATTGCCACACCTCCTTTATACCTTGTTAAAAAGGGTAAGCAAGAGAGATATTGCTGGGATGATCTCCAAAGGGATCAATTTGTTATGGAAGTTAGTGGTGGAAAAGACATTGGAGTGCATATTCAGCGTTACAAAGGGCTTGGAGAAATGAATGCTCACCAGCTATGGGAAACTACCATGAATCCTGAGCAGCGTACTCTAAGGCAGGTTACCATCTTGAATGCAGCTGAAGCAGATCATACCTTCTCCATGTTGATGGGTGATGATGTAGGACCTCGCCGTGAATTTATTGAACAGAATGCTACCTACGCAAATATTGATGTTTAAGTAGGGGACTGGGTTGATGATTAGCGATAAGCTGCAGCATCAATTTCCTTTATAGATTTTAAAATTTTATCCGGCTTTAAATATT
>CAYXQX010000811.1:0-1631 GCA_964467485.1 uncultured Porphyromonadaceae bacterium
CCAATATGGCCTCCATAGCAATAATGATATCATGTAAATATCTTCTTATCATTGCATGCCCTATCTTTCAATTGTAACTTTGGTGGAACCTCCTGAACGACTGGTCCCGGAGGCTGAACTGCCTTGTGTTATTTTCACCTGACCACCATTTTCCTTCATCATCTTTTCAATCCGGGCCCTCTGATCTTTAGGCAGATTTTGAATATCAAAGGCTTTCTTCTTCTTGTTCTCTTCCTGCAACTGGCGCATTCTGTCTCCCTCTTCTCTCATCCTTTTATCCTCCTCAATTCTCCTGGCCTTAACTTTTTCAAAGATCTCCCATCCTTCTGTGTCCCAGTTTTCACTTCCCTCAGGAATTGATAAATATATTTCATCGTTCTCAGCCAATCCTTCAGTAACAATAATACTATTAGAATTAGCTTCACCCAAGTCAATAATCTGCTTTCTCTTCTGTTTCACCGTGTAAACATATGACATACTATCGGTGCTGTGAATGGCTTCGAGAGGTATAAATAGAACATCATTATAGGAGTTGGTTAAGACCTGGTTCACAGTAGTCATAGCAGGACGTAAAGTGGTATCTGTTTCATTAAGCTGAATAACAACTTCAAAAACTTTTGCATCAGAATTTGGCAACTGCTCTCCAACATTAGCTACATCAAGCACCAATCCAGTATATTCCCTCTCAGGAAAGGCATCAACACCAAGTGACACAGTTTGCCCAGTTTCTATTTTGCTTATATCAATTTCATTAATATAAGTTTTTGAAATCATCTGAGTCAAATCAGGAAGAGTGGCAACAACCGGATCCCAGGGATTAATAGAAGAACCCACTTTCCGTTTTGCTCCACCCCATTCCTTTTTATAGATAACCATACCCGGGTGGGGTGCATAAATATCAAATTGTTCAAGAATAGACATTAACTTACTTCTCTCTTTGTATTCGTCCTCAAGTCTTCTTTCTGCACGTCGAATTTTGTTGTTTGCCTCGGCTTTTTTCAGTTCATAATTTGCTAATGCCTGTTCCAGCCCACGCTCAGCTTTATCCAGATTCATTTCTGCCTGGCGAATGGTTGCAGGTGGCTCATATTGCGACTGCTCCATAATGATTTGACTCTCCTCAACAGCAAATCTACGGTCTTTGATCCCGTTTCTATAATCTAGAAGTGATATGGTTGTGTCAAGTTTGGCCTGAGCCAGGTTAGCATTATCCTCTTCCAACTCATCCGCCTGATTATTTAAGCGATCCTGAACTTCTGTCCTGTCAAGTGATCCAACATAATCACCCGTCTTAACAATGGTTCCTTCCGGCACAAGGTCCATAATTTTCACATTGTGGACACGGACTTCCCTAAGATCAGCAGGGCCTTTTACCTCCGTTGAGTTCAAAGCCTGTAGTTCACCAGTAGTACTAACAACTACATCGAATTGCCCGCCTTTTACAGTGGTGGTAATTTCAACAACGGAATCTTCACTCTTTGAGCTATAGATGATTACAGCAACTATAACTACCAGGATTGCAATCCCATAAATCCATCTTTTTTTCATGTTCTGTCTTGATAAATAATTTAACCTAACTAAGGTTGGAATTAAAGCCTACAAATCTATAGCATGCCCTCCGTATACTAAAA
>CAYXQX010000812.1:0-1611 GCA_964467485.1 uncultured Porphyromonadaceae bacterium
ACTTAATTTCACTGGATTTAACCCAAAACCCTGTTTCCAAAGAATCTTACCTTGAAGTGATTCCTGAATTAATAAATGAAGTCCAGCAAATTTATTATCCCTCTGCATATGAATCAAGAAGCCCCTGCTATCCAACTCCTGAATCTCCTTCAAAAATGTCCAACAGAGAAATAAATTTCTCCTGGTTTTGCGGGGCCGGTGATAATGAGGTAAAATACGACTTTTATTTCGGGGTTGGAGACAGTATAAGACTTTATAACAATGACTTAAGAAACACACAGGTACCTGTAAGACTTAAATCCGGACAAAAGTATAAATGGCAGGTAGTTTCTCACTTCAGAGACACTAGTTTCTCATCAGGCTTATATGAAATAAGTACCACAGAAGAGTTAGAAATTCCCTATCACGAAGATTTTGACCTATATACAACTGGTCAAGGAATAACAAACTCATCCACTAATTGGAGATTAACAAATGGCAGTTCAGATGTTTATCAGGATGCAGACATCTCCGATCAAAAGCAAATGAATAGCAAAGGAAAAGCACTGCACATTCACTCTTCCTCCAATGTAATGATAGATCTGGATCATATAGATGTACAAACACTTATCATTGAATTCGACCAATTTATTATCCCAGGTAGCACAGCTCATTTTTGCCTTAAAAACATGTATGGTCTTCAAGCCAATTTCTATTCCAATGGACATCACTCAAAACTATACATCAATGGATCACCAATTAATGAATTCTCAGTCATTCCAAACGATTGGAACCATTACAGAATATCCATACAAGGCCATAATGAAAGAATTTCAATAAAATGCAACGATCAAACAATATTGAGTAAAAGGTGGCTATTCAAAAACTCCCGAGCTCAGATTGAGGGAATAATTTTTTCGTATTGTCAGCCAGAACAGGGTAGCTATTTCACAAATTTCGAAAGCTATTTAGATAATCTAATGATATATGATGCCAATAACCGAACAGAAGTCGATGAGATTGAAATTCAAGAATCAGACATCAGTATCTTCCCAAACCCAGCAGACCAATTCATTCAAATCATCGGATTGCCAAACAGCCATCAGAATATTTATCTTGAGATTTTAAACTCAAGAGGACAGAAGGTAGAGAAAAAACGTATAGGGAGCTTTTCAGATGAGCTCAGCCTTCCAACAGGGCATCTAGCTACTGGTATATATTATTATCAATTGAAGGACCATAATAGCACACTCGATACCGGAAAACTTCTGATCGTCAGATAGGTAATAAGCGTGATTGCAGTTTTCTCTATTTCACTAAAATCACCGCTTTTGTTGATTTTCTCAACAACTGTATACTTTCCTTACACTCGTTTAACACCCTTTCCTTCTGCCTCTTAAGGCAATTTCTGGAATTTACTGTTTACTTTCCTTACAGTTTTTCTGTTTGTCAATTCAACAACCCGCAACCTTTAGTGCTGATTTTCAGCTCTTTATACACTTTGGCATTGTAATTGAATAAGGCTAGCCAAAGAGATTCTATAAAATAAACAAACGCAATAAAGCCATGAAAAAAACAATTTTAATCCTGATTGTTGATGTAATGCTGATTAACTGCAATGTTATTGAATCC
>CAYXQX010000813.1:0-1602 GCA_964467485.1 uncultured Porphyromonadaceae bacterium
TTAGGTAAATGCAGGAGATAAGAATGTAAATCGAATAATATTCCAGTGATTCTTATTGAGTAGTGATTTTATAGATCCTGTTCAATAGTAAAAATTTATAAGTAACACCCTCCTTAGAATAATTTGATAGTGTATTTATTTTTACTATAAGTTATAGATAATGTATGCTTGGATTATAGTTACAAAAATTCTCCTAAATAACTTGTTCAAATGATGTGTAACATCTCATTTATAAATGATGAATAAATCTTTTTCTATCAGAAATTATTTTTTACTTATGATGGTAATGGCGGTACTTTGTTTTATAACTATACTCCCGTCAGCGATTACCGCCTGGCAAGTGAATAGATGGTCACTGGGATTTACTAATGAATTCTTGGCAAAGGACTTCGGAAACACTCCTTATGATCTTGTACCTCCTCAAGCACACCGCCGTGCTACTCTCTGGTTATCGCGAGAAGCATTGGAAATGGGATTACCAGAAAGAGCTTTGGCTTTGTTAAATCCAATTTTAAAAAACCAAACACGAGATGTGCTGTGGGTTCAGGGCGAAGCATTTTTTGAGATGGGAGATATTGAAGGGGCTATAGGTGCTTGGGAAAAAGCGAGAGACTACCAATCATTAATCAAAGCTGGGAATCTGGCCGAGACCAAGGGATTATTTGATACCGCTGAATTAGCTTATCTGAGTGGATGGAAGGTTAACCCGGTGGCAGGAATACTTCCACTGGTTAACTTTATGTGGCAAATTCAGGGAGACCCTGTATCAGCAGAGCAGATTCTACGGGTTTCTCTCTCTAGTTATGATCCAAAGAACTTGGATTGGTTACGTTCGTTAGGACTAATCCTTCAAACCCAATTGAGATGGGATGATGCAATCAGTGTTTACCAGGAAGCTCTGGATCAGAGACCGGACGACCTATATAGTCTCAACCTCATTGGTCATGCCTACCTTATTGGTAAGAATGATTATGCTCGTGCTCAAAATATTTTCGAGCATATGATTTCATTGGCTCCCAGTAATGGAGGTGGATACTTTGGTATGGGAGAATTATCCGCTATGGAGGGAGAAATTGAAAAAGCTGATGAGTGGTATGTAAAGGCGCTTGACCGTTCTCCTGAAAAATGTTGGTGGTGGTTAACCCGAGCAAATAACCAAAGAAATGCAGGCAATATTTCAAAGGCCTTAGACTTGTACTTAGAAACGATAGAGCATTTTCCAGGATCGGAAAATGCTTATTATGAATTGTCATGGGGATACAAATTAAATAATCAATCAATTGAAGCAATAAAATCAATTGAGCGAGCAATAAAAATAAATAGTATTGAGGATAGATTTTATTGGAGAGCTGGCATGATATATGAATGGGCAGGCATGTCAAAAGAAGCGTTAGCATCTTACGAAAACTCATATTTATTATCTCCAACGAATGAAGAATTCGAAATAGCTATTGAGAGGTTAAAATCCCTTGATGAATTACCCTAAGGTATGAGATTGACCTACTCCCTCAAAACTGATCCAGAAGCAGTGTTAGGATTAGTACATACAGGAGGCAGAAAAGATGGCAAAGCGCATACGATTTACACCGGAGCAGATCATTA
>CAYXQX010000814.1:0-1601 GCA_964467485.1 uncultured Porphyromonadaceae bacterium
AAAATAATCGGGGCAATTTATCAACAAAAAGAAGGGGTTTTTAGACAGTCTGACGGTTGCAATATGGAATGAAGCGGATTGTGAGTAGTACAGTACCAAATCGAGATAAAGTTGCAACGGGTTAAAATTGAATAAGTTAGCTACTACTCCGCTTTTTGCTATATTGCATGTTATGGCTATTTTTAGATAGGATTTTTTCCTCTAATTAACTTTCCCACTTTCTTAAGCGTTTCGACATCAATAACCCTGATCTTACCTTGGTAATTTGGACCAACATCAATAGAGAAAATATTACCATATTTAACTGCACCGAGATAGTCCTGGTATAGTTTTCTTGCCGGATGACAAAGGGAATCATGTTTAGGTAATGAATAAAACCACATTGCGCCACCCTCGTGAGGAGGCAAAATAGGATAAGTAAACTCAGCCGCCAGATACCCTTTGTAATTAGCCTCTGCGTCTTTATTATATTTTGTTGCATCTGCATCTCCAACAGGCCCTGGTTTTCCCATTTCTCTTAAGGATAATCTACCTGCTGGTTCTCCATGATTAAATCCAACAAAACAATTGGGTTGAAACAGATGAACCCATTCAACGGTTTCCTTATGGTTCAATCCACCATCTCCAACAGCATGATCCATCCAAAAAAATTCGATAGGACCATATTGAGTGCAAAGCTCTTTTAACTGTGCTTTTTTCATTTCAGGATTTATACCTTTTCCTTGATTACCTCCCTTCCCATCAACAGCTCCAGGCCAGTTCCAGTCGCCTTCAGAGAAATAGAGTGCCAGCTTGATCCCGTATTTGTCACATGATTTCCTTAGTTTCGCTAGGACGTCGATGCCAAGAGGGCTGTTTGTTACCTTCTTATCTATGGTTTTTGTATCCCACAAACAAAACCCATCGTGATGTTTTGAAAGAAATAAGATATACCCCATCCCGGCATCTTTAGCTACCTTGCACCATTGATCGGTATCGTAACCTGTAGCTTTAAAAAAGGAAGCATCCTTATCTAATGTAGGTGTCCATTCTTGTCCATAGAAAGTACTGAATGACCAACAGATAAACATACCGAATTTCATATCTGAAATTTCTCTAGCTCTGAGGCTGTCGGGTATTGTCGTTGCAGTAATTGTATCAGAATTTTTGTTTTCAGTTTGGTTCCGATTCAGATCACCCTTTTGATTATTGCATGATATTTCTATTAGTAATAGTACAATGGAAAACAAAATCTTATTCATTTTTATCTTTTTTTTAATTAGCTATAACGGCAGTTCGTCTAAAAACCTCCGTTTCTGGTTTATCTTAAGCTAAATTTAGTGTTTTTGACGGCATTCCAAAAATAATTATATGATTTTCAGTTTGAATAAATGAATAGGTCAAACTAAATTTATGAGTTGTTATTTGCTTAAAAATTCGAATAAAAGCAGAAGTAAGACTACTTAACCAGGCTTTCAGCTCTTTCTTTCCGATTATATTAATAATCCGCCTCAGGTTATATGCCGTCATCATAAGCCCAATATCGGCACTGGCTTTTTTGATTGACTTTTTTGTAATTATATAGTTAAATCCCCATTGCCTCTTAAGGGTTCCATACGGAT
>CAYXQX010000815.1:0-1597 GCA_964467485.1 uncultured Porphyromonadaceae bacterium
TTTTTACTGGTAACCCGTTTTTATACCCCTTATCGGTTTTGGTTCCATAATTAATTTCAGAAATACCTGGTAGCGGGTGAGCTAATCCGTTAGCCAGCATAATAGCTCATTTGTCTGACCAATATAGGAGGAGGAATTCATGCTTACAAACAGACAGCTGATCAGAATAATTTCCCTCTTTTCCTTGCTTGTGTGTTTGCCCTTCATCACCGCTTGTTCAAACGCTGAGCAGGATCTCCCCCTGGAGCGGATATCCCTGTCGAAACACGCTTGCATAAGTGGTAGCAGCCTTACCCCACACCTGCCATTAGGCGTCAACGAACAAATCAAGGCACCGGCTCTCGCCGGAGGTGCCGTCAGGTCCGGTGATTTCCTGATTTCACTCTGGTTAATCTGCGATCCATCCCTTGCCTCAGATGACCCGGATTTCCCAGAATACTCATGGCAAGAGTTCAGCGAAGTGCGGTATCTGGGCTTCCTTTCTGGTTGGGAGTATTTAGGAGACCCCCCAGATCAGGAGATCAAGGAATCTTTGACAATAAATGGGGAGGTCATAAGTGGGTACATAATCGCATCTCACACCGACCCTGAAAGAAGCTTGTCTAGAGGCGAGGGGCATGCAAGTTATGGTCCGATCAACACCGAAAACCAAATCGTTGCCCGGGCCCTTGCCGCTGGAGAACCCGTTGATATCGTACTTACTATCTCTGGTTCTAAAACCCTTGCCGAATTGCACCTGCGTGCATCGTTTGAGGAATCGCCTGATGGCTACCGCCTTCTTAGTGCTGAGATCCTGACGAACACTGGAAAACTACCGTAATTGATAACGGGGGGCTTTACCGCTATGTTGATTGTGTATACCTACCATCACTTGATCGGGTATCGTTCCCCGTAATTATTGGTGCCCCGGTGTTTTACAATCTTCTCTTACCGCTGGTTTCTTTTTCCTTAATGGAATGCGGGCTAACCCGCTCTCCAGCGGACGCTGGAGTACGCACCGCTGAGCTCATCCGTTAGTTTGCTAATTTTCTCTCATTAAAATGGATAACATTTTTCAGGACCTAATTCTTTCATACGATCGCAAAGCTGATACAAGGGATAAGTATTTGGCTTCGGATTGGAAAAAGGATCTGCGCTGGAAGCTTCTTGAAATCCTAACTTCTGAGGAAAAATTTACAATATTTGATATAGGAGCTGGAACAGGAATTCATGCAAAATATTTTCTTGACCAAGGTCTTGATGTCACCTGTATTGATTTATCGCCTGTTCTTGTCCAGAAATGCTTAGAAAAAGGTTTAGATAGCTCTGTATTGAATGTGTTAGATTTGGATTCTCTTAGCCAGGAATATGATTGTGCTTTCGCCTTGAACTCACTTCTCCATATTCCAACGCTTCAATTACCGATTGCTTTATCCAACATATCAAACATCTTGAAACCTGATGGCTTATTTTTCTGGGGACAATACGGTGGTGAGTATCGTGAGGGAGTTTATCAAGATGACCATCATGATCCAAAAAGATTTTTTTCGCTCCTGAATGATGATCAAATCAATGAATTTGCTTCAAGATTATTTATCATTGAAAAATTCGATACAAT
>CAYXQX010000816.1:0-1597 GCA_964467485.1 uncultured Porphyromonadaceae bacterium
CCGAGAGGTGAGGAGGAATAAGAAATGAATACCCCAACAACCCTTCCAGCCAATCTTCGCAAAAACGGTTTCGACTATGCTCTGGTATTGCTAGGCATAAGATCGTGCATATATCGTCAATACGTTACCCCAGGAATTGAGTATTACGAGGTCTTTCTCATTCAGATCAAACCTGAATGGAATATTAATGGGAAAATCATACCTGCTCATGAAGCATCCCCGGGGAATGAGGATTTTGGTAAGTCAGCATGGGTGTACCGATCCTATGAAAAGGCTTTGCAGAAATTAAAAGAATTGGGAAATGATGATATTCAGGAAGGAGGACATCTTTGAAAGCTCCAATAAAGCTCATACTGTACCCTGTGAGGAGATATTGGATCTTTAAGCAAATGCCTAAGAGAATCCTCTCAATGATTCAACATTGGACTGCCATCGAGCTTAACCCAGACGGTCCTAATCTTCAGGATAAGTTAACAAGAATGGCTGAAGGGGGCTCTATCCCGTATCATAGGGACATTAGTCCCGGGGAAATCTATTTTCTGGAGTCGGAATTATCTGGATTAGACACTTTAGTTGACCCAAAAGAGCCCAGCGATTTACTACATACGATTAACAAGGTGCTAAAATGGAAATACTCAGGGGATTACCACAAACGAATTATCAAACAAAATAAAAATAAGCTATGAAGAAAGTATATTGTTTTAAGTGCGATTTCTGCTCGAAGCTATACCAGAGAAAAGGTTATTGTTTAAGGCATGAAATATATTGCTACAAAAACCCTAATAATCATCATATCTGCCTCAAGGGTTGTGAATACTTAAAGGCAAGTAAAAACGAAAAAGGGCATAAGGATTTCTACTGCTCCATTAAAAAACAGCATTTATTCAGCTATGTGGCAGAAAAGAAAGGACTTGAATTTCCAGATGATTTTGAAAGGATGCCACTTGATTGCGATCAGTACAAGCTCAATGAAGATGTGTCAACAACCTATTGGTAAGATGATATATGCACAAAAAGAAAAGCCCCGCTGGTACCGAGGCTTAATTACTAAAGGACAAGAACTTGTAAAACAAATTCTCATGAGTAAAGATAAGAAAAATTCTAAGAAAAAGAGGCCGTCATTCCAATTTTATCCTAACGATTGGCTTACTGATTCTGCATTAAATCAATGCTCTATGGAAGCACAAGGACTATGGATTCATTTGATGTGCCAGATGCACAACTCTTCTGAATACGGCTTTTTGATTGTTTCAGGAAGGATTTTGGACGAAAACCGGATCAAAGTTGGAACAAATATGACTCCCAAGCGATTCCAAAAAGCCTTCCAGGAATTGGTTGATTTTGGGGTTATCAAAAAAGACGAAAAAGGAGCTCTTTATTCCAAGAGGATGGTTGAGGATGAAAAGAATAGGAAGATATGGGCAGCAAATGGAACAAAGGGTGGGAATCCAAATTTGGTTAACCCCCCTGATAAGCTAGAGGATAACCAAAAGTCTAAGCAAAAACCAACCCCTTCTTCTTCATCTTCTTCTTCACCTTCAAGTAAAGATATATTGCCTGATAAAAATGATCCAGAATCTGATTCTCAGTTCATGGC
>CAYXQX010000817.1:0-1585 GCA_964467485.1 uncultured Porphyromonadaceae bacterium
TTGCCAGCCCATGTCGTCAACAAGGAAAAACACAATGTTCGGTTTATCGTTGACATCTTCATGAATGCAACTGAATAGGGAAAAGGAAATTAGGAGAATTGTAAGCAATCTTAGGGTATTCATAATCTATTAATCCAAAATTAGTGTTTACTATTTTATTTCATAGCCTATCCTTCGTAATGTCGTAAATTGTTTAGAGTATTCGGCGTGTTGATTTCATTATTCCATTTGTCAATTATTCTTTAAGGTTATGTAAAGTTCAGTTATTCAGTGCATAACGGTCGGTTGGATTTACCATACGTACTCTTGACACTTGTTTTGCTAATGCACATTAGAATTCATTCTTTGAAATAGAATTAATCAGAACCAATTTTAAAGGTGATGAATATATGAAAAATAAATTATTTAGAATAAGTATAAAGAAAGAAAAAAGGGGTAACCTTTTTGAATTTTTCGTATAAATACATGGAAAGCTAAGGAATCATTCCGATCTTTCCGGTAAGAACCATTTTAATAGTACTACATCTTGTTTCTTTATGACAGCCTAAGTCGCTGATTTTGTTGGTCGTGTTTCGTGCCAAAGATCAGGATTCTGAAACAATTTGAGTGCTTGAGAACCACAAATTGAGAAGTATGAAATTATTATCTAGATTACAGATAAGAGGGGCGAGTTGGCTAACAATTGCACTTGTGGTAGTTCTGATTTTCCCCGGGCAAGATGCTGTTTCAAAGGAAGTTCCACTTTCCGAAGCCAAGACTATAGGCATAAATTTCATAAAACAAAAAGTCGGTGAAATAAATCTTTGCGACAGTTTGGTATTGGTAGAAGGTTTTTATACTAACAATGGTTCAAATGTATCGTCCAACATTGCAGAGAATATTTATGTGTTTGCTATATATCCCTCTCCGGGTTTCATAATAGTTTCAACTGATGACAGAGTTAAACCAATTCTGGCATATTCTTTTAACACCGAAATTAGGGCGGATAATTTATCTCCTGATATGGAAGACTGGATGCAATCATACTCTGATCAGATTGAGATCGTTGTTGCACAGGAATTGACTGCACCTGAGGAGACGGCTAGCCATTGGGAATCATTAAGAAATGGAACACCAATAAGGAGTTTAAAAACAGGGGCAACAGTTAACCCACTCATACAAACAACATGGAGTCAAGGAACTCATTATAATGCGAGCTGCCCTTTTGATGAGGCAGAACAAAAATACACTTACACAGGTTGTGTTGCTACCTGCATGGCCCAAATTATAAAGTATTGGAACTATCCTGCTACAGGTCAGGGCTCATATTCCTACACTCATTCAACCTACGGTGAGTTGTCGGCTGACTTTGGCCAGACAAGCTATAACTGGTCTAGTATGCCATCTAGCTTAGGGAGTTCTAATGAGGCAGTTGCAACCTTAATGTATCATTGTGGTGTTAGTGTGAATATGAATTATGGTACCGCTGGAAGCGGGGCATTCTCCAGCAGTGTAATATCAGCTTTGCCAAATTACTTTAAGTATTCAAGTGATATGCATTTTGTTTCCAGATCAAGCTATGATAATGCTCAATGGGATGATTTGC
>CAYXQX010000818.1:0-1571 GCA_964467485.1 uncultured Porphyromonadaceae bacterium
TATGTTAACTTCATAAGCCCGATCAGTGAGTAAGAGATGTCGTCTGCTAAATCCATCCCTTTGGGATGCGTGGCCGCTGATGCCACTACGACCTAGGAGTAAGATCCGAACGGAAAGCTGGTCGGCCAGTACCGCCGGATAAAAAGAACGGCTGGTGAATACGTGTCAAGCTGGATTCACCAAGGCGCTGCAAAGGATTTATTCGTTATTTATTTTTTTGGGATCCGAGAATATTTCCCAAAGAGTTATATAAATAATTGAATTTTGCGTCAGCAAAATTAATATATATCCTGGCGAGGGTATGTGTCAAGAGTTTTTTCCACTTGACTTCTATTAAACGAATATGTTAATGTATGCCAACGAAATGAGAGAAGCATGGGATATCAATCCAATAAAAGAAAGGAGAGACGAATTTGTAACGATTGATGATTTACTCAGGCAAGCGGAATCGTTGGTAAAAGGATTGGTCAATCTTTCCAATCAGCGCCATCCGTTGTCTATTTATAAGGGGGTGAAAAATATGGAAATTAACAATGAACATGAAATGCTAAAAGCGTCTTCGAGAACCTATTTCTTTGATATTGAAACGACTACCAATGGCAAGCCCTATTTGAAGATCTCAGAAAGCCGAATCAATAAAGAAACTCAAGAGCAAACCAGAAACACGATCATTATTTTCGAGGAAGACTTGTTTCAATTTACAGACACATTCAACACGATGTCGAAGCGCATCAGTAATTCAAAGATAAGTTAAGTATAGAAATCATGAAACCTAATGAGCAATCTGTTATTCAGACACTTGAAGAAAGCCAGCCAGGACCTTGTGCTCGGGCGCACAGGTCCTTGTGGGTTATTCCCAAAATTCAAGATTTCTTCCCATGTGCGTAATTTCCATTCTTATGTGGTTGGTCTCACCGGTCGAGGGAAGAGTAAGTTTCTGCAAAGCTGTATCCTGCAGGATATCAAAGCAAAACGAGGCTGCGCGATCATTGATCCCCATGGAGACCTGGCCAAAGATATCCTGGGTTCGCTGATTGCAGAGGGGTATTTCGATGATCCAGAGAATTACAAGCGCATTATTTATGTGGCTCCCAGGCGCAGGGATTTCATGATCCCTTTCAATGTCTTAGCCAGGCCAGATTCAGAAACAGAAACCTATGAGATCTGCCAGCGGGTGATCAATTCTTTTATGCGCACCTGGTCGAGAACATTGCAGGAACCTCCCCGATTTCAACAAGTCATGCGCGCTTCTTTATCCGCCTTGGTTGAAACCGAAAGAACAATTTGCGATCTCTATCCACTGCTTACAGATGATGCTTTCCGGGAGACTATATTGGAGCAGATTCCTGATCCAAAAGTTCAATCGGATTGCAAGGCTTTCTTTGAAAATGAATTCGAAGAATGGGGAAAGAACCGCTCTATTATGATGGGAAGCACGACCAATAAAGTGAGCGCGCTGACAGACAATCCCAATATCTTCTATATGTTAGGACAGAAAGAGAACCATTTGAATATCCGCGAGATCATGGATAAAGGACAAATCTTAATTGCTGATCTAGGGGATTGTGATG
>CAYXQX010000819.1:0-1560 GCA_964467485.1 uncultured Porphyromonadaceae bacterium
CTAGAAATTGTCCATCAAGAGCACAAATTCCATCCTTTCCATGCTAATTGCACCACAATTGCACCAGAAACTCACCCAAATCAACTGGTTTGGCGGCTTGATATCCCTATATTGACTGTTTGAATTGAAGATAAATACCATTGTTTTGTACCTTATTCGGCTTCTGCGTACCACTCCTCCAAAAAATCATCAAAGTAGGTCAGGTGGCGCAGGTTTTCTCCATTTGTCTGAACAACATACAACCTTGGTGGAGTTTCGTCTTGAGGAGATTCCATAAAAACCATTTCACCCCCATCTTCACTTATCGCCAGGAGGGTAAAAGGCCAACGCCAATCCAATATCGTCAGTAAGTTGTTTCCATCTATGCTATTGCTTTTGAGTTCATATCGTGGCTTATCGATCAATCCTAACAGCCCTCCCCAATCTATTTCAGAAAAGAATATTGTTTGGCTATCGGGAGAAAAAATCCCTAATCCATGATTGTCTCCATCGTTCGTCAATAAGATCCTTTCTGACCCATCAAGATTCATGATACATAACATCCAAAAACCCCATTCGCCCGAATCAGCATCAAATCCTTCACACGCAACAAGGATCTTTTCACCATCCGGCGATATTGCAGGTAACTCATTAAAAGTGTTTGGTTTCGTTTCAATGATCTCTAGATTGCTGCCATCCAAGTTAATGGTCGCAAGGTTGTATTGATTTGTGTCGAATTTGGTATTACTAAAAATCAGCTTATCCCCACTTGGGAAAAAATTCGGGAGACCTATATTTTCAACTTCAAATCTTTCAGGCCACAAGATTATTTCCCGTTCTGTACCATCACTTAGATCACGTATCCAGATACTTGATCTATAATCTGATTCTTTGTCATTCCCTTCTTCTGAAGTATCTCTTAATAGTCTATATACTAAGTACTCAGCTTCAGGAGATAACTCTGGATCACTGCCATTTAGCTTAACCAGATTGTCTTCTATAGTCGGACCGCCAAGATTCGTCAAATAAAGCCAATTTGAACCATCTTGTCTTTTTCTGAAAACAATTTTTGTTTTTACCAAATCTGATGGTAATTGCTCGGGAGAGTTTATGCTTTGGGCCGATAGATGAGTTGAACTATCTGCTCTATCGCGTCCCGGAGAAATTACCATCGCTAGTATCAATGATGCGACCGTAAGTATCAATACAATGGCCAGGATGGTCCACGTATAAAGAGATTTTTTAGTATCGTTGACCGGATGATCTTCCATTTTATTCATCCTCGCCCTTCTTAACTTCTTTTTCGTGCTTTCTCATGTGTAACTGACATAGGCATAGACATCAGGAGCATTTGCCAAAAAACTCTTCTGCATAGGTACAAGTATAGAGTTAAATTATTACACTATCCTGATAACATCTTTCCCACTGCATCTTCTCAGTCCTGAAATTATGGATAATTTTATTATATACAATTAATTGTGCCTAAATTTGACGAAAAATACCTCTGCGGTATAATATTATTGTTCCGCACCCGTAGCTCAATGGATAGAGCGTCTGACTTCGAATTGGACGGCAGGACTA
>CAYXQX010000820.1:0-1560 GCA_964467485.1 uncultured Porphyromonadaceae bacterium
TGAGATGGAAAAGAAAATTAATCAAGAGGAGAATTAAATGTTTAAAAAATTCAAAGAAAGAAGGGAAGCAAACAGAATACAGATAGAAAAAGAAAAACATGAAGCAAAAGAGTTAAGAGTACAAATTATAGCAGACAAAGAAAAATATTTAGGAGAGATTGAAGAGTTATGTAGAAGTGGAAGTATCAATCTTGGAAATGTATCTGCTTTACTTAAGAAAAATGAAGTAGGTATTTTTGAATCTCCTGCCTCATTTGTAGAAGGTAGGGCAGTGCGTCAGGGTGGCTATGGTGGAACACGTGTAAGAATTGCTAAAGGTGTATCTGTTAATGTTGGTGGATTTCAAGCAGAATCTCATCAGGAATTAAGAGTTATTGATGAGGGTACACTTACTTTAACAAGCAAACGTATTTTATTTACTGGGAGTAAGCGTACAGTATCTATAAATCTAGATAAAGTAATTAAAGTTACTTCTTATAATTATCAGAGTCCTGCAATAGCTGTAAACAGAGAGGGATTACAAAAAACTCAGTATTTCTTTACAGCAGAAGCTGACATACCTATGGATGTAGAGGAACGCACATATATAGAATCACTTACTGGACAAATGTTGGTTTGGATTATTGAAGGAGCTATTGAGAAACTCAATAAGTAGCTCTTGACAATTTACTAAAGGAATGAATAACGGAAGGTCAGAGCTGATATATAATAATGTTGTTTCGACGAGAAGTGATTACAAGGTAAAAGAAAAAACTCTCAAGGAATTATCTGAAGAGTACGATATCCACTACAACACAGCTCGAAATGCCGTTCACGGCATGACATGGAAAGATGTGCCACTAGCTGAATAGATTATATACATACCTCATTTAGTTTATGTTCTCTAATCGGATATCAATTCGGGAGATAATCGAGGGATACTCGGTATGATTTTTCCCCATAATGAAAAATAAAAGAAGATAATTAGGGATTTTTAGTTTTTGAAGAATCCCTGAATTTTTGGGCAGGGTATCATTACCTATCTATTTAGCCCTTAGTTTTGTAATTTATTCACCAATGGGATGAGAGGCTTCTAGGTAATAATTTTTAAGTTCCTCTTCAATATTTTCTTTTCTTTCCAACAGCTTTTCTGCATTTTGACGTGTTTTCCAACGAATATATAGTTTCTTCAAGTTTCTATAATGTCCAGTATCCCAACAAATGACTAGTATAGGTATTATATCTTCGACAGCACCAATGAATGATGTTCCGACTGTCTCGTAGGCGACTAATTCATCTCCAACTTTCGATGTGAAAAAAGTTGAGAATGTCTCCATTGGATTGTATACATGATGGAAATCAAAATCATTTAAACTATCCGGGTTTGGAATACCCTCGTTATTAATGAATACTTCTTCATTTTGAATCGTTACAGTCCAACCTTCAAAATAAGTAATTTCTTTTTCCTCTATAATTCTATTCATTACATCTTGGAGTGGAATGATGTGTTCCATATAATATGTGCACTGTTCACCTGTAACTTTCAGTGCATCACGTTTTGATTGAATTGATATTGACTCC
>CAYXQX010000821.1:0-1554 GCA_964467485.1 uncultured Porphyromonadaceae bacterium
TTTTCTTTCCTATTCACCCAGGGGATTTGAGCTGGTATATGAAATGGCGGTTGAGGTTGCCGGGGGTCTTAAAAACCTTCAGGAGCATCCTTTTCTCATGGCTTATCCTGAACCTATTTCTCCATTTGTTTTCCCGGCTGATGTGGTGGATCGAATTTTTATTGCTGCAGATTTATTTATGCCCCAGATTCCAGGCCCTGCTCCCCTTGTGGGTGTTACCAGCCCGGTCACCCTGGCAGGTACTATTGCACAACTGACTGCAGACTCATTGATGTGCCTTGTTTTAGCACAAGTCAGAAAATCCGGTTGTCCCTATGCGTTAAGCGGTAATGTGGGAATCCCTGATATGGCCACTGGTATTTCATGTGAAGGTTGTCCTGAAACCAGCCTGGGTCTGGCAGCACAGGCAGAGGTAGCCCGTT
The DNA here is from genome assembly GCA_964467485.1 of uncultured Porphyromonadaceae bacterium. GTDB lineage: Bacteria > Bacteroidota > Bacteroidia > Bacteroidales > UBA12481 > JAUVKA01. Next base: position 423 of record CAYXQX010000821.1, read on the forward strand.
CTTTTGGTTTACCTACCTAGGGGCTGGCCGGTGCTACTGATGCAAAGGTAATAGATGCCCAGGCAGGTGCAGAAAGTGCTTTTTCAATTTTAGCCCAAGGCCTGGCAGGCCTTAATCTTATTCATGATGTCGGCTATATGGATATGGCTATGCTCTGCTCTACAGCCCAGCTTGTATTGGGAAATGATATTATAGGAATGGTAAAACGATTTGTTCGAGGTATTGATGTTAATAAAGAGACCATAGCACGTGAAGTGATTGCAGCAGTTGGACCCGGAGGCAATTTTCTTCAGCAGGAACATACCCTGAAGAATTTCAAGCATGAGCTTTGGAGGTCCACTGTATTTACCAGACAGCCTTATGACACTTGGTTAAAAAAGGGAAGCCGAGATACCAATGCCAACATTGCCGATAGAATAAAAAAAATAATTGACAATCATAAAGTATTGCCATTGTCGGATAAAATAATTTTATCGCTTGAATTTATCAAAAAAAATGGAGAGGCGGAACTTAAAATTTAATAATTGGAAAAGGGCAAACCTCCGGTTTTGCCAGGAAAGCTCCTATAGTTTGACTGGCTACCGTCAGGCTATTTTCGATACTTCTTGAACAGCTTCATTATAAAATTTTGTCCAAGGTTTTTTGTTAACTTCTCGATACCTTGGAGCAACTTGGGCCAATAATTCTCTTTTTTAAGCCCTATTCAATTTTGTATTTATTTTTAAGAAAACTGTAGATTGTATCTTGACGTATATATTACAATGGTGTTACCATTATAATATATTTAAAAATTTATTAATTAATGTAGCGGTAAAGTCTTATTCTCATGGCTATCAAAGGACTTTTAGGAGAACTTAAATGAGCAACAAAGAATACGATGCAATTATCATTGGAGCTGGAATTATAGGCAATTGTATTTCTTATGAACTGTCCCAAAAAGGATATAAATGTTTGAGCGTGGACAAATTAGGAGGATCTGGCTTCGGTTCAACTTCAGGAAGCTGCGCCATTATACGATTTCATTATTCAACACGGGAAGGAATCACACTGTCACGGGAGGGATATCATTACTGGCTGAATTGGTCTCGTTATCTAAAGACAATAGATCCGACTGGAATGGCATACTATAAAA
>CAYXQX010000822.1:0-1550 GCA_964467485.1 uncultured Porphyromonadaceae bacterium
TGGTTCAACGCACAGTCCCCATTCCTGGAGAACCAAATGGTCAAGACATCTAAAAAGAAATCCAGCCACGAAAGTTTTAGGAAACAGTTTAAGAAACTCCCAATTGCTATAAGGACCAGCGGGGCATTTGAACTTGATCAAGAATTTATTGTTCCTGCATCCAAAACAAATCAATGGTTTAATAGGAATACCTTCATGGGAGAAAGAAATGCCAAAACATCTGAAATACCTCTCAATATTATTATTCGTGTCAGCTGCTGTTGCAGCCATAGTTGGTATTGTTGGTTTAATTTCCATGAGGAGTTCACCCTTTGCTGGTGGTGAACCCTTAATTAATGCCTTACCCTGGACGAATAACGTCGTCCTCCAGTTCGGTTTGTTGATCCTGCCTACCACACTTGCCATCTCGTTTATCGTGTTCCTGGGCATTAGCCTCAGAAATTTGAAACCCTGGGCTCGATATCTCTCCCTGGTATTCAGCCTGGGATCACTATTCTTTGGTCTGGTGAGTCTCATTTCCGGTGATCATAATTTCTCGATTGGATTTCTTATCCAGGTGTATGCTGTCTGGGTATTATTCAGGCCCGATGTAAAAGAAGCCTTTGGCGTTAAGACAAATAACCGACAATGATATTTTGAAGAATGAAGTCATTTAGTAAATTTATTGCATTCTAGTAACCCCCGCTCCACCCGACAGCCGGTTAAGGTGGACGTTCCGGGAAATAGGATCGTCAAAACAAAGACCCGTCTGCGGTTGAGCTCAACCGTTAGTTAAACTTGTTTTTTTCCATTGACATAGCATGGTATCCGTGCTATTATGCTATCATGATCCTTAGTTTTGTTGACCAAGGCACTGAAGATATTTTCTATGGCAAGAATACGTCCGCTGCTAGAAAAAAATGTCCCAATCAGATCTGGAGTGTAGCTTTCCGGAAGCTTGACCAACTGGACTCCGCTGTTGAAATGATCGATCTTGCGATCCCACCTGGTAATCACCTGGAAGCTCTAACGCGAGATAGAAAAGGACAGCATAGTATCAGAATTAATGATCAATATAGAATTTGTTTTATTTGGACTCAATCCGGGCCATCAGATCTGGAAATTACTGATTATCATTAAATGTTATTGGAGGTTGCACAATGGTTCGTATTCCAAGTGATCGCTCCCCTACTCATCCCGGTGTCATGTTGCGGGAGGAGTTCCTTGATCCCCTGAATATAACTCAGCGCGAGCTTGCTGATGCTATTCTTGTTCCGTATCAGCGGGTGAACGAAATCATTAATGAAAAGCGCGGGATAACGCCAAATACAGCCTTAAGGCTGGCGAAGTACTTTGGCAATACTCCAGGTTTCTGGATGAATCTCCAGCTTCGGTTTGATCTATATCAAGCCCAGAAAGTTGATAATGATGAGATAAAAAATATCCGGACCCTTAAGTTGAATCATGCTTCGGCCTAGTTACAAGTTTCCTAACCCCCCGCTCCACCTGACTGCCGGTTTTTACTGGTAACCCGTTTTTATACCCCTTATCGGTTTTGGTTCCATAATTAA
>CAYXQX010000823.1:0-1544 GCA_964467485.1 uncultured Porphyromonadaceae bacterium
AGCTTGGTGACTAAAGGTATTCCAGCTCTACGCAAACTGGATATCCACCAGGATAATCCGATATAAGTGCCCCTAAATTTCTTAACTTTAGTCAATTAAGGAAAACAGCTTTTGGTATATGTAAAATTGAAAACGAGTTTAAGAATATTCACACTTGTTGTTTTAGTGTTTGTCTTATTCTGCAGACAAATTGGCACGGATTATACGCCCTTGCCAGGGAGCTCTTTTGAAAAGATTCTTATAGGGAAGCATACCTGGCATACCGGGATCATTTTGAAGAAAGGTTTATCCACTGAACACATTGATTTTTTTCAGGAATCTTATCCAGGAGCAGAATTCATAGAAGTGGGTTGGGGTGACTTTGATTTTTTTCGTTCGGAAAAAGCCACAGTGGGAATGGCAGTTAAGGCTATGCTCTGGCCTACCAGGTCGGTTCTTCATGTTTTACCCTACTACCGAGATCCATCGGATTATTTTCCAGAAGGAGATATAATTGAAATTGAATTGCCACAGCAAGGCTTCAAGGAATTAGTAAGCTATATTAATACAAGTTTTGCCAGGGATGAGTATGGAAAAATTATACCTCTTGATAGTGAGATTAATGTGAGAGGTCAGTTCTATCTTTCAATAGAAAAATACCACCTGTTTAAAACCTGTAATGTTTGGACGGCCAAGGCCTTGAAATCAGGAGGATATTCTGTTGTTCCCTTTTATGCACTGAGCTCTGGTAACCTCATGAAGCAGATCAGGAGACCATAACATTAGTATGCTATGGCCTCCAGTTTCGTTGAGTGATGATAAATCCGATAATAGTAAAACTAATTTTAGTCAGCTTTAGCTGACCGTTGGCTAGATAATACTTATAACTTTATGTCGAATATGAAGAAAATCCTCAACATTCCTTTACACTGGCAAATATTGGCAGGATTAGCCTTGGCGGTACTTTTTGGATATTTCTTTACCGGACAGGTGAAATATGTGAGCTGGATGGGTGATGTTTTTCTCAATGCTTTAAAAATGATTGTCATCCCATTGATCCTAAGCTCGTTAATATCAGCCGTTACAAATATAGGTGCAGGGAAAAACTTAGGGCGAATTGGTTTAAAAACTCTGATTTACTATTTTTCTACAAGCTTGCTGGCAATTGTGACAGGTTTATTCCTTTTTAATATTATCAGACCTGGTAAGGATTCAGACCTGGATCTTATCCAGGATGTCTCAAATCTTGGACTTGACAGGACTTCCTTTGGAGAAACAATTAAGAATATAATTCCAACAAATATTTTCGAATCCCTATCCTCGGGAAATATTCTTTCAATTATCTTTTTTGCCATCATATTTGGTTTCTTTATAACAAGAGTTTCAGATAAACCAAGAATTTTCCTAACCGACTTCTTCGATTCTATCTACAAAGTAATGATGAAGATAACCCTCTTTGTTATCAGGTTTACTCCTCTTGGTGTATTTGGCATCGTTGCCAGGGTTGTTGCTGATAATATTGATAACCTGCTAAGTTTAGCCGGAAGTATGGGAATTTATATGCT
>CAYXQX010000824.1:0-1538 GCA_964467485.1 uncultured Porphyromonadaceae bacterium
TTCGTTATTCGGTTACTCGTTACTCGGTTACTCGTTACTCGGGTACTCGTTATTCGGTTACACGGTATGTTAGTTTGCTAATTTAATTAAAGCTGATGAATATTTTTAAACCGAATTTCTGCTGGCATTTATATTGCCGTAAAGAGATCTGATTATAATTTTTTCGTATTGGCTTTGGAGTTCACTGCTATTACCGACCTTTTTCAGTGCATATTGCTGAATTACCAGTAAGGGTAGAACAATCTTTTCTCTGAGGTTAATTGATTCAATTGATATGGGTTCCTCTTCCAGAAGCTTAGAGTAGCCAGAAATCTTCAATATCATTTCCTTGGAAAGCTCGTATTCTTCTTTAAGGATTGACCAGAATTCACCAAACTCCCTATCCTCTTTCATGTATTCTGTAAGCTTGAAGTTTGATTTACTTAAGGACATCATACTTGTAAGAATGAGGGCTTTAAATACTGGTGTCTCATTAAAGGTCTTGTTCAGATCTGATAATTTGCCTTTTTCTTCAAGAGCTTTCAGAGCAGTCCCTATACCAAAATAACCCGGAATATTCTGTTTTAGCTGACTCCAGGCCCCCACAAATGAAATGGCCCTGAGATCTTTAAGCTCCAGTTTAAGCTTACTGCCTCTTTTCCCAGGTCTGCTTGCAATATTTGCCTGTGAGTAGTATTTCAACGGGCTTTTTTGCTCCAGATATGGAATAAACATGACATGATTTTTGAGAGACTGATATTTTACCAGGCTGATATTTGAAAGATCTTCAATAAGCTTTCTTTTATCATCAGAAATATCATTATGTTTTCCAATTTTACTTCGGGATAAGCCTGCGGTAAGGAGTTGCTCGCAATTATGTATGAACTGTTCCTTTGAACCATATTTGCTGGTTATTGTTTGTCCCTGAATGGTTAACTGGATCTCATGGTTTGCAATAGACCTGCTCTGTGCTGAATAAAACCTGTGTGTTTTTCCTCCGCCTCTGGCTGGAGGTCCCCCTCTGCCATCGAAGAAGATTGCTCTTATGCCATTCTTTTCGCAAATAGCGGATAATTTTTCTTTTGTTTCAAAAATTGACCAATTGGCCTTCATATAGCCCCCGTCTTTAGTACCATCCGAGAATCCCAGCATAATAGTCTGTTTATCTTTCCTGAATTTAAGATGGGCCATATATTCGGGGATTTTAAACAACTCATTGATAACGCTCTCAGCAGCATCCATACCTTTGAGTGTTTCGAACAGTGGAATTATATCAAACGGTAAATTTTTCGAATATGCGCCCACCCACCTTAATAATGCATAAACGAATAGCACCGAAAATATGTCTTCAGAGTTACTTATTATATAGCGGTTACATCCTTCCTCACCGTTCTTTTCCTGTATTAGACTTAATTGGCTGATGTTTTTAATTGTATCCCCTATTAAGTCATCCTTTAAATTCTCAATATCAACCTTAATGTCTTTGTTAATCAAAATGCTAATTAATTCATTCCTGTCAAGTTCATCCAGGTTTTCACTGATTAGATTTTCCTTTAATA
>CAYXQX010000825.1:0-1538 GCA_964467485.1 uncultured Porphyromonadaceae bacterium
GTGTAATGATCTCTGCATCATTATTTTGAAATATGTCTTTGAATTCAGTATCGATAACAGTGTATTGCTTTGCTGTTTCAAGCATAATAACTTCAAATGAGTTATTTAAATATCCGCTAACTATTCGGTATTCTATTTGGCCTACTTCCTGATGAGATTTATACTCCTGATATATTGTCCATCCTATGATGATTGCGGCCAGGGCCAATGCAAATACTCGTCCAGATCCTCGTTGTTTGCTTAGACTTGCCATAATTTGTTGATATTAGAGAATTAGGATATAAAATTAGGTATTATATTGTTCAATTTTTTTAATCATACCGGGAAAAATGTATAGATGAATGGGTGCGGTTATATACCAATACAACCGGCCTAATAATCCGGTAGGTCTAAATGTTATTTTCTGATACAGAAAATGCTCTCCATTTTCCTCCTTAATCGAAAATTCAAGCCAGGTTTCTCCAGGTGTTTTCATTTCCCCATAGAGCAAAAGGCGCTTGTTTTTATTGTCGGCAACCAGCACTCGCCAAAAATCCAGAGAATCACCGGGTTCAATTCTCGTTGGATGTGTTCTGCCACGCCTAAGACCTACTCCTTTAAACAGGGTATCAAGAAATCCTCTGAAGCTCCAAAGCCATGTTGCATGATACCATCCTCTTTCACCACCGATAGACATGAAATTGGAGAAAACCTTAGAGGGATCATTTAGAATCAATATTTTCCTTGTATCATTAATAACTCCATAGCTTGGAATAGTAATATGATCCTGCACTTTATTTTTCACCTTACCACTGGCGAAAGAATCTTTCCAACTGCTAACAACATCATTCTGGGCGATTATCTGAAATGCTAAGGTGATAGCTTTTTTATAGCTAATAGGCTTAATACCCAGTTTATTATGAAGATTATTGGGTTTGCAAATAACATCAACTTTCAGGCTGTCGACAAGGTTTCTGGCCAGAGCCCAATTTGTTGATGTAATGAGAGCCAGCCAGTAGGATGAGAATCTGGGAGAAATCAGAGATGAGGTATATATTCTTCTTTTCAAATTTCTCACCTCGGCATATCTGAGCAACATCTCTTTATAAGTTAAGATCTCAGGGCCCCCAATATCAAAGGTTTTAGTTTCGCACTCTTTGAGGTTCAATATCCCTACCAGGAAATGCATAACATCTCTAATCGCTAAAGGTTGACATTTTGTTTTAAGCCATTTTGGTGCAATTAGGACAGGGAATTTTTCAACCAGATCGCGAATTATTTCAAAGGAAGCACTACCGGATCCAACAATTATTCCTGCCCGAAATGTTGTAACCGGGATGGGGCCGTCCTGAAGGATTTTTTCTACTTGTAATCTGGAGGCAAGGTGAGTTGACAATTTTTCTTCATTAGAAATGCCGCTCAGATAATATATCTGCCTTGCTCTTCCTCCCTCAATCATTTTCAGAAAGTTCATGGCCGACTGAGCCTCCAATGCCGTAAATGTCTCGGATGAGCTAGTCATGGAATGCACAAGATAATATGCAGCATCTATGTCATCA
>CAYXQX010000826.1:0-1536 GCA_964467485.1 uncultured Porphyromonadaceae bacterium
GTTTGGTTCGTAATTGAAACACACCTGAAGACAAAATCGGGACGTGTTTTTAGTTCTATACCACTCAGGTAATTCCCCAGGTTTTGTGGCCATATTTCATAACTTATACTGCCATCAATCAGGGGAATAACCAGTTTATATTTTTTATACCCGGCTTCATTTATATCAGTAAAATTCCAACCAGGCCATGTTGTTTCTTTTTCTCTTAGGATTTCTATAAATCCATTTTCAAGATCGGATTCTTCATTGTTGGCATAGTTGCCAGCTCCCTGCAGACTGTCAATTTCGTTCCATTCGTCAGTCTTCTCGACAATGGATCCAAAGAGTTCTTCAGCCTCTTTCCTGCTCAGCACATCTCTTTCATATTGGTTGCCATATGTATAGATACAATGATAACATCCATCCTTACCTTCATCTTTGCATTTACAGAAGCGGATATGGTCATAGGCAGCTTCCAATAACCTTGTAAACTCAACTGGATCAAATAACCGGGATAAATAACCAGTACCACCAGGTATTGTCTCATACATTATCAAATACCGTTCTTTCCGACCTGTTTCCTTATTGAATTCCTGGTACTCTTTGATGTTCACATGGTCAGGATGTCCCTTGTAATAATCTTTCAAACCAAGAAATAAGCCTGCTCTAAATACAGAAACTCTCTCTTCAGTTCTGAATTCCTGAACAGGAAGGAGAATCTTTAATGCTTCTGTCTGAAACTCCCGGTATAGGTATATCTCTTCGAATAATTCATCTCTATGACCAACATATTGCTGATCCCTGTTGGAACAGTATGGGAAATGATAGGACCTCTTTCTTTTTTCAATTTCTTTATCTGTTAATTTACGTTCGGTGGTTTTTCCACAGGTTTTACAGATCACAAAACCTACTTCCGGCACCTTCTCACCATTTATTTCTATTTCCCTTGTACCAAAGAATCCCTCTTCACGAACACCGGTATTTATATCAACATATCTGGTATTTGCAAAAAATTCAATTCCAAAAGGAACTCGTTTTAAAATTCTTGCTCCTTTTGAACTGCCAGCATCAGTTTGGATATGAATGCTTCTCTGATAAAACTTGCGATCTCTTTCATCAGAACTATCGGTAATTTTTGACTCTTCGTAATTATTGTATGATAATACTGCCCTGATTTTCAGCAGCTTCTTTTTATTATTGATTGAACCCCAGGAATTATGTCCACACTTTGGACATGAAAGTTCATCTTTTCCAACATTGACCTCAGAAACCATATAATCACAATTACTGCAAAAACGATATACCTCATATTCATCAGTGGATAATACTTCCATTCCCTGAGACTCGAATTTATGTCCCTGGGAATAAAAGAAATTTGCTGGTGCAAGTTCCGTGATGGCCTGGGATGATGGTCTGACGATTTCAGGAAGTTCCTCGTTTTTATATTCTACATGACCATCTAGTTCATTTCTTTTTCTTAGAATGGTGTTGATTGAGACACCTTTTTCCGGGAAGTCATAGTTGGGAAGAATTCCAATATTAGTTAGGTGTTCAATG
>CAYXQX010000827.1:0-1528 GCA_964467485.1 uncultured Porphyromonadaceae bacterium
CGGATATGGCGTCGATATCTCCATTGTCACTTTTTACAGCAAAATTTGTATCAAAACCTATCCCTGCGAACTGAGAGACAAAAGACAGATTATCTTTTGCCCTTGATCCTATGCCCGGTGTTTCCGAATGGGTAGTGACCCTGACTTCTATAATCTGGTCGGTTTCCAGGTTTATTCCCAACATCAGCCCGACGGGGCCTCCGAATCCGGTTCCTTTTGTTTCAAAGGCAATTGTTTTTGAACCATCCGGCAATATACCGGGAAATATCTGAAGTTCAATATCCTCTGTTTTTATGGTGAAGCGTTCTGCCAATGGATCATTGGTCGCTTCTGGAAAAAGTTCTTTTATAGCGGGTGCTTTTTGAAATTTCAGGATCTGATCTTCAATCTGAACCGCAGTCCCTGATTGTACTGCAGCCAGCAGTCCGCCTGAAAAAGCGGTAAGCACAGTTAAAACAACGATCATATTAATCATTTCACGCATTGTTCACACCCTTTCCCAAGGCTTTTGGTCTAATGGTATCAATGAGGGGGTTAATAAGGTTCATCAGCAGGATGGCAAGAACTGTCCCGTCTGCATATATACCAATATTTCTCATTAGAATGATCATTAAGCCGGCAGAAAATCCATAGATAAACATGGGTATTTTGTTTACCGGAGAAGATGAATTTTCAGTGGCCAGAAAAAAAGCACCCAGCAGAGTATAACCGGAGAATAAATGGATAATCGGGCCGCCATAGGCTTCCGGATTTGCCATATTAAAACAAAAGGCTGGCACAACAATACCCACAATGAATGAGACAGTAATTTCCCAGCGGATATAATCCCTCAGGATCAAATAGATTCCGCCGAGAATAATTCCCAGCCCAAAGGTAGATCCGATTGAGCCTACTTGTTTGCCCATGATCATATTCCCAAAGGGGAAAAGACCTGCGATTTCAGAAGCCCCCTGGAATTTGAGGGCAGCCAGGGGTGCCAGGGCAGTAAAGCTAAACTCATAATTAAGATAGGCTGCATCAAAATCAAACATTACCTTCCAGGAAAGCATGAGAAAGGACATTCCGATAAGAGCCGGGTTAAACGGGTTAGAGCCAATACCACCGAAAATCATTTTACCGATAACAACGGCCACAAAGGTTCCCACCACCACAAGCCACCAGGAAGCGGTTGCAGGAAGCATAATACCGAAAATCATGCCGATAACGGCAGAATCAAGATCTCCTATGGTTGACGGCTTTTTTGAAATCAGGTTCATGGCGAATTCCCAGAGCATGGCTGTGGAAATTGATAAGGCGACAACGCCAAGGGCCACGGCGCCAAACTGAATAATACCGAAAATGGTTGCTGGAAGCAGAGCCAGGATAATATTCAGGTTCATTTGAAATAGACTGTCTCCATCATGCCAGAAAGGGGCATGGGAAACGGTTAGTTTATTGTTATTCATTGGCAGTCTCCATTTTAAACCTCTGCCCGAAGGGTCAGCAGTTCGTGTTTCCCAAGCCGGATATATTGAAATAAGGGGATTTT
>CAYXQX010000828.1:0-1518 GCA_964467485.1 uncultured Porphyromonadaceae bacterium
ATGATGAAAATGCTTCCAACCACCTGGCGCTGGGCAATGCTTACCGCTTTAATCTGGAAGGTGGAACAGATATGTCTGAAGATGAGTTTGCAGCGGCGGGAGGAAATGAAAGCATTACTCATAATGATTTTATGTTCGGCTCAGGCGAAATGGATGTGGATGGCGTTCTCCCTGATGGCACTATTGAACCAGTAATGCGGGCAGGTGAGTGGGCTTTTGAGGTGTCTTAATTCCCCCGATTCATCGAAATTGATTAATTGAATCCCTAAAAAAGAACAATGCCGCATGGCATTGTTCTTTTTTATTGTCAATAAAGTCAAATATTACTCGAAAGAAGAGGCTATTTCCTACTTTGTAGTTGTCTAGACAACAAGAATATTATGCTATGATATATTTATCCGTTTTATCGGTCAGGATATGCTGGCCGGGTATCCCCTTACTGGTTTTCAATTGAATATGACTTTAGGTTGCGACCTAATCAAAGGCTTATTTGTAACAAATTGCCTGGACTTTCCGTTTATTAAGTGAGATTGGATCAACCTTACTAAACCAATCACGCATTAATTTATCATTATAAACAAGGAGAAGATCATGTTCCCTAAAACATATCGCTGGTTGCTGTTTAGTGTATTAATTATGCTATTTTTCTCTGGTTGTGCCTGTGACGAAACTGGTCACAATGAATTTGTAGTCATTCCTGATGTTCCTGTTGCTGAATCGATCATATCCTCATTGATCCCAACCTTTGGCTGGCATGATGAGGAATCATGCACCCCGGATAAATTTCTTATCACAGTGGCCAAAATTGATGATTCTTATTCCAATTATGCATCGCCTCCTGGGAATATAAGTTCCTTTACCTGGCCTACTTCTTTGGATCCCGGCTCTCAATATAAATGGAGGATGCGGGTAAAAGCCGATAATGGGCCTACTGGACCTTATACCAAGGACAATATATTTTATACTGGACCTATGTGCTCAGGAGGGGCGCTCGTTGCACCGGAATTGGTCTCTCCCGTGGCAGCAGGTTGGATCTCCCATAACGATATGCAGACTTTCAGGTGGTCCTATCCAGGAGGCTGCCTGCCGGCTGCCTATGATTATGAGTTTGCGACTGACGCTGCATTTACCAATGTTGTTGATTTGGGAACGACACCGGATTATCAGATGTGGGTAGAAAAGACCTTCCCAAATTGCTCAACGATCTTTTGGAGAGTCAGGGTTAATGATGGTACTACGGTCGGTCCCTGGTCGGACACATGGAGTTTCCACTGGGTCACGGATGAAACTTGCTGGCAGAACCACTACGTTTCAGATGATGCCGCCAGGATCAGTGTCTACCTTTATCATGATGTGTGCTCTCTAACCGGATATCAGGCTAGTACACAGCTGTTAACCGATTCTGGTTGCAAGGTGGATAAAAATGGTGTTACCCTGGTTGGTGATGGAGAGGGGACCTTCCCACCTGATAACCAAATGAGAGATTTTGAGGTTGATATGGGAAGCGGCCCATGCCCT
>CAYXQX010000829.1:0-1516 GCA_964467485.1 uncultured Porphyromonadaceae bacterium
GATGAAGATTCGCTTGAATCTCTGGTATTTAGGTGGGATTTTAAGGATGATGGTATATGGGACATTAATTTTAACAGTTCTCCAATTGCAAAAATAACTTATCCTGATATTGGAAATTATTCAGTTAGAATGGAGGTGAAAGATCCCAGCCAAAGGATATCATCGAAAGAGATTGTTCTGAATGTTTCAAACATTAACTATCAGCTAATACCCGAATTTAGATGGAGTCCGGAATTTGGTACAACCCAGGATTCCATAAGCTTTGATGCATCGGCTTCCCATATTTTGAATAATCCTGATGCTCAACTATGGTATTCATGGAAAATGCCTCTGGAGTATGTGTGGAGTGAGTGGAGTGAGGATCCTTATAAATATCAGCGTTTTGGCACTGAAACTACTTACTTTATTGAGCTTAGGGTTAAGGATAGTGATTCACTAATGAATTTTACAAAAAAAGAGATTCATATTTATCATGAAAACCTTCCTCCGATACCTCATATCAGAATAGGGTGTGAGCGGGGCAATATCAGGACACAATTTTATTTTGATTCATGGCTGACAAAGGATATTGAGTCGATACCTACTGAGTTGAAAATCAGGTGGGATTTTGATGGCGATGGAAGCTATGATACAGGATGGACCGAAGAGAGGATTGTCTATCACCAATATCCGGAGCAGGGGAAGTATAAGGTAGTTTTGGAGGCAAGGGATCCCGAAGGTCTTTCAAATACAACTTCAAGATTCGTGGAAGTTTCTCCATGGGAAAATGAAACCGGTCTGGTATGGGATCATCGGGATGACCAATACTACGGGACTGTTAGAATTGGTGAGCAATGGTGGATGAGTGAAAACCTGAATTTCAGACCTACTGACTGGCGAAAAGATGCTACACAAAAGTGGTGCTATAGCCGATATGATAATGATCCAATCCCTTGGTGTGATATTTATGGAGGCCTTTACGATGTTTATCATGCAACCAGGAATGATTGGTACGGTGATGTTGAAGGTATATGTCCAAAAGGTTGGCATATCCCATCCAGGGTGGAGTGGGAGACAATGGTTGAAAATATTGGCGGGTATCAGCAGTCACAAAAACTATTTCTGGGAGGCGATCAGGATTTTAATGCACTTCTGGGTGGATATGGATATCTTAAGACTAACCCAGATGGCTCGTCTTCTATGAAATTCAAAGGCAGAAATGAAATAACATATTTTTGGTCATTTACACGTGGAGGAGGAGGTGGTGGTCCCTTTGCAGTTAGTAGTTGGAATATTGCCCTATTAAAAGATGACGACAGGATTTATCCTGGATACTCATCTAACAAACTATTCTATTATATCAGATGTGTAAAGAATAACTAATGAAAAAACGATACGGGTTTATACTGGTCATGTTTCTTAGCCTTTTGTTCTCATGTGAGGAGGACCTGGAAGTAATAGGAAACTATGATTCAAAACCGATTGTATATTGTCTTCTGAATCCTGATGATTCAATTCATTATCTGTTAAAGCGGTT
>CAYXQX010000830.1:0-1511 GCA_964467485.1 uncultured Porphyromonadaceae bacterium
GATGGGTTTTGGGCAATGACGAAGGATGAAGAGCTGCCAAATCAGGGATTGTCTGTCACTTTTCTTGTTAGGATTGAAGATGTAACAGATGCTGTTTTAAAGAATGTTGGAGATGATTTGTCGGAGGGAGATAGAGGTAAGGTGATTAATGAAAATATTGGCAAAATAAGGAAGGATGCCGTTGACGGAACACATTATTCTGCTCGTGTAGCTTCATTTTTTTCCGGGAATCAATACTTCCTATTTGTGAATGAAACTTATCGTGATGTACGTTTAGTTGGGGCTCCCCCCTCTGCAATAGGTAAGTTTGGTGGGGAAACAGATAACTGGATATGGCCCAGACATACAGGTGATTTTTCAGTTTTCAGAATCTATGCTGATAAGGATAATAAACCTGCTGATTTTTCAGAAGATAATGTTCCTTTCAAGCCCAAAAAGCATTTCCCTATATCCTTGAAAGGAGTTGAAAAAGGTGATTTTACAATGGTTTTTGGTTACCCGGGAAGCACAACTGAATATGTTCCTGCTGCCGGTGTGGAGTCCAGTGTTAACTCCACCATTCCGGTGATGATTGATTTGAGAACCAAAAGGCTGGATGTAATAATGGCAGCAATGGAAACTAGTCCTAAAATCAGGATACAATATGCTGCAAAAAAATCGGGCATAGCTAATAGCTGGAAGAAAAATCAGGGTATACTAAAGGGATTGAAGACTTTAGATGCCATTAATAGGAAAAAGAATTTTGAGAATGATTTTCAAACGTGGGTCAATAGTAATCCGGCCTTAAAATCCAAGTATGGAGATTTATTAGAGCAATATAATAAACTGATAATGGACAGAGCTCCATTTGCACTAGCTAATACTTACACTAGAGAAGCAGGAATGGCTCCGGAGATATTTAGTTTCGCAGGCCAGTTTGACCGTTTGGTAAGAATGGTAGATGAGGATGTAGATGATGAAAGATTTGAGCGCACAAAAGAGAGTATGAAGAAAAGGGTTGCAAGTCATTTTAAAAACTATCATGCCCCTACTGATATGAAGCTTGTTGCTGTGATGTATGATGCATACTCGAAGGGTATCGACCAAGCTTATAAGCCTCAGTTGCTTACGGAAGTTGAACGGAAGTATAATGGAGATTTTAGTAAATATGCAGTTGATATTTTCTCCACGTCGATATTTGCTGATGAGGGAAAAGTTATGTCTTTTATCGAAAGCTTTAATAAGAGAAAGGCGAAAAAGATTTTAAAGGATCCGGCTTATATGATGTATATGGCAGTTAATAAGGCTAGTAGAGAATTAATATCTCCTGGTTTACGTGCTGGTGGAGGTCTTGAGAAGGAATTGCAGCGAAAATACATGAGTGCTCAAATGGAGATGCAGCCTGATAGGATTTTTTATCCTGATGCAAACTTCACTTTGAGAGTCAGTTATGGGCAGGTGGATAACTTCTATCCAAGAGATGGAATTAAGTATAAGCACTATACAACATTAAAGGGGATTATTGAAAAGGA
>CAYXQX010000831.1:0-1501 GCA_964467485.1 uncultured Porphyromonadaceae bacterium
TGGGTATTCCCTTTGAACCAGGCTTGCTGTGCATTTAAACTGATTAATGATAAAAATATCAGGCTAATAAGAAGAAATAGTTTTCTCATTGGAAAGGGGATTAATTTATCAGCCAAATTAGTTACAATTATGCAATTCGTCAATGAAAAGAGGCAGTTGGCCGATTTTTTTTCCCGATAGAAGGAACTATTGCTCTGATGTTTTTGATAATGAGTGTTATCTTCGGTGCTAAGGTTTTAACTTACACCTTCAATTATCTTAGCAGAATCCTCTTACTAAATACCTTTTCTCCTGATTCTATTCTAACTATGTATAGTCCTTCCGGTTGCGAACTCAGATCGATTCTTTTGTTCAGGCTACCAGGTTGAACTTTCTCTTGCTGAACAGTTCTTCCCTGAGAATCGATGATAGATAATGTTGCTTCCTGAGTAAGTTCAGTATCTATTCTAAACACACCACTGGTCGGATTTGGATATACTGCCAAATCTACGAAAGATATAATGTCGTTTCTACTGCTTGTTCCGCCCAGCTTCCATTGAGTAGTAAACATTCCTCTGCCATGAGTGGCTGCCAGAACGGTATTATCCGCATCTCTCATTTGAAGCATATCAACCCTGACATTGGCCATACCTTCTATATCCGGACTCCAGGTAACATTGGTGTTAAGTGAATTATTTGTTGTCCAGATTCCTGTTTCGGTTGCCAGCATTATATGTGTGCTGCTTTCAGGATGGAAATTGCCCCATCTTATTGGCATGTCAGGAAGGTTTGATTCAATATCAGTCCAGTTACCCCCTGCATCTGTACTTATCCAAACAGATTGCACTCCATAATTTGTGAATGTAACAAGCAGGGTGTCGGGAGATTGTCCCACATCGATACTGCTTATATATCCAATTGGAAAATCGTCTCCGGTTATTTCGCTCAGAGTTTCAGGGTCACGTGCATCAAGAACCCTGAATAAGCGGCCCGACGCTGTACCAAGATATACCGTGCTTCCCTCTTCTCCGGTGTTTTCATCCCATTTTACTGAGCTATAGGGTACCGCACTGTTTGTTGCCAGCTCTCTGATCTCCCCATCCACCTGCCATCCATCGATATTCATTAACCCAAGAATGTTAGCATTGCTGCCATCAAAGGCGCAAACGTTACAATAAATGGTTTTTGTTATGCAGTCATAATCCATAGGATTTATGAAGGTTCCAACATCTACTCCGAAAAAGCCATGAAAAACAGGCAGTTCTGAAGGCTGCACCTCATACAGATAAGTATTTGTATAATAATGGGTTGTGATAATTTTAGTAACATCATCCGGACAATAAAAACAGTAGGCTCCATCTCCACCAGAAAGCTTTGTTTCCCGGTTGGCGATATATTCAGGCCTGTAAAGCAAGGTTCCATTATCCTGTAATCCGCCAACGAACTGATCCGATCCTTCTTCAGGATGAATGTCGCAGGAATAGTATTGTAATGTATTATAATTACTGTTCATTTCGTGGAA